>PCWT01000045.1:6909-10313 GCA_002796245.1 Gammaproteobacteria bacterium CG11_big_fil_rev_8_21_14_0_20_46_22
TTTTCCCTGTATTGAGTCGATCGTAGGTAAAAGTATTGGCAAACGCACAGACGCGTAACACCACTTTGTTCCAAATGCTGTGGTCATCGCCTCGCCCCGACTCAAAGACAACCGTTGGCCGTTTACTGCCAGCTTTATGAAAATATTGGTAGTAAAGTATTTGACCCTCGACCTTCGCTTGATGCAGGGGCAGTTGGTTAGGCTGGCAAGCCCAGCTCCTGACAGAGCAACTCATCACGGACAATATCAGAGCTAGCCTCCAAAATAAGTGTCTCTTACTACCAATGTTCTTTGCAAACCGAAAAACCATTGAAGCCTCGCACGAAATTGTTGGACTGGCTGGTTTTAGCATCAGCATACCCCCCATACACATGATGATGCAGCGCCAGCTTTAATCCTCAATACCAATATAAACATCAACAACTGTAAAATTTGGATCGGCTGCTCGGCTATCATAAACTTCATTACAAACCATCATCAACTTTAACCCAACCCACTTTTTGAGGTTTCTTTGTCTGTTCGCCCACCATCTTTTGCATGATGTCATAAAATGAAAACTCTGTATTGCCCAAAAAGTGCTGCATAGCAATGAACTGTCTCATTTGACACGTCATTTTAAATGAAGCAATCCCCTCCTCATAATAATGCACTGGCATTTTTTCAACCTCAGGCAGTAGTTTTTTTGCGTTTTCTTCGATTTGTCTGAAAACAGCTTCTCTCGCCTGATCTTTGTCATCATACTGCTTTGAAGTAGTTGTCATGTCTTGCAAAAAATTCTCTGGATCAATAACGGTTATACGTTGCTCATTAAAAATTTCATCGTAATCCACATCGGTAGGATTTTTGGGGTTAGTGGTGATCAGACGGTTGTAAATGGCGGCATGCGTGATCGCTGCAACTTCTCTTGGAACCTTACGATCAATAAAACGAATAATTTTTTCAGCTCGCTCGATGGAACGTACGTCAACCAACAAAGTCTGTTTATCTTCAATATAACAAGTTGCAATCACTAATGGCTGCATTTCTTTGGGTACTTGTTTAGGCGGAATACTCAAACCAAGACGACTGGTTTCCGCCGTATACATTAATACCCACTCTCTTGGCGCATCGTGTGACATACATTTCAGTTGCTTAAAACAGGATTGTAATTTTTCTAAATCATAAATAACGTAATATAAGCGCATTGGCTGAAATAATTCATGTGTCAATGTGCGAGTTAACGCTACTTTCTCTTCCTGAACCGCTTGTCCTAACTGGGGATAATTGTGATTGTTAGTAGAAGGAGTAACAGGATTTAATAAACAGCATTTTTTATATTTCTTTCCGCTACCACAAGGACAAGATTCATTTCTACCCACTTTAATCATATGTTGCCTTCCTCTTTCATATTATGATAATCAACATTTACTTCATCTTCTGCTCGTTTTAGCGCAGACTCTTCAACTAATAACCCTTGTCGTTCATAACGTTTTCTGGCTCGACTAAACCAAACCACCACTGCATAAGATTTGCTATATTGTTTTGCGCGACGAGTGAGTTTTGCATTACCGGCGGGTAAATAGACCAGTTCATCGAAGCCACTGCATTTCATGCACAGTGCTTTGTCTTGTTCTGTATATAAAAAGCTACCTTTGTGTAGCATTTCTTTACATTGCTCACAGGTTGATTCTTTAAGAATGCAAAACACGACATGCTCGGGTGGTTTGTCTAATTTGGTTTTTAAGTTTTCTTGTTTCTTTTGAGATAACACAGGTGAAATATAATGAGTTCGGTAAGCTTTCTCGATGGCAGGGTTCCCGCTTTCACTGAACCGTAATTCTCGTTTTTGGCCGCGAGTCCTTGCTAGGTATTTTGTTTCACTGGGCTTTAAACCGCACTTGTTCGCCCACTGTCGAAAACATTTCATTGCATAACTTAATTTATTCAGATTGGCTTGCACAGCCTGTTCTAAATAAGGTAATCGTCCTTTTCGCCAATCATTCACGCGGACTGGTTGTAACCAACCAATCCCTAATAAAATATCCACGCAACTGACATAGTGCTTTTCTTGCAAAGTTTTGTTCGCAATTTCAATGACACGTTTTTCAAGTTGCTGTCGATTCATATTAATTCAATTACCCTTTATCTCTCAGTTTCCAAGGCTCACCTGGCAGCTTTTCAACAAGTTTTTTCATCACCAAGTCTGCGCCGACTTCCGGCTGCCAATTAACACGATTGGCCAATACATGCGAGTGTTTTTTGAATAACTTCGTTTTGGTATAAGCTCACCAACGCTCGGCTTAACACTAAGTCTTGTTCGACCTGGGATTGATACAACCAGTTGGCATTCTTCCGCCATTGTGTAATCGTATTAATCGGTATCATCGTCTAAATCACTCTCTAGTTTGGCATTAATAGTCAGGCGCCATTTTTTATGGCGTGGAAATCCTGTCATGGTTCGATTAGGCACTAAAGGCGTAATACGCAAAGCCTTATCTTTAATAATCATAAATAGGCTATCGGCCAAATCCTTATGACCCAACGTTTCTAAAACGTAGCCTAGTCGTTGCACCCATTGCCATTGACTGCCTGGTTGAACCTGTGCCTGTAACTTATCTTTATCGAGCTTATCAGCTAATTCATCAATAACTGTGGCAATTTGCCCGATACCACCGCTTTGACGAATAAATGCCAATAAGTCTTTTGCCGTTGTTTCAGGCGTAGACACTCGCATGGTGCCTGTTCGTGTATTCAATAAAACCGCATCGCCTGCATTCAAATCTTGGTTTGTGATGAATTGAATATGGACTTGCCCACACTGAATGTCTGTGTGCTTTGCTGCGATCATTACCTGAAAAACTTGCGGCTGTTGATGTGCAGCACCATGATATAAAGCCGCACTCAGAAGCGCGACATAATAATCCAAACCTAAACGCTTCATTAAATCATCAATGAAAAAATCAGGTGGCAAACAACCCATTGACCGAAACTCAGGTGACAATACAAGGTAATACCCCCTGGTAGGAGAGGCTATTTGTTGCTTTTGTTTTAATCTTCTGAGCATACAAGCGGCCGCATTAGGCGTTAGCCCAAGTGTTTTTTGTAGTTCTTCTTTGGTAAAAGAAACTCTACCCTCAGAAGTTAATTGATCCAAATAGTGCTGTGCTTTCATAGTTACATCAAATATACATTTAAATCTATAGAAATGTCAACAATAGACATTAAGAGAGACTTTAATGTAAACTCAATACAGCGACTTATCGCTAAAATCACTGTGGGAAAATCGTGGGAGAAACCTCCCACACTGTTGTGATTTGTTATGCCAATTTGAGTGGTCCGACCAAAAATTAAACAAAAATAAAACGCTTGATAAAGTAAACATTCGCTTAACCCACCTGAAGTAACGAAGTATCGATCTCATATTT
>PCWT01000046.1 GCA_002796245.1 Gammaproteobacteria bacterium CG11_big_fil_rev_8_21_14_0_20_46_22
CCACCACCTGCACCGCCATTGTTTGTTCCGCCTGCGCCAGTGTTCGGGCCGGTGATTCCAACCGGCCCGAGCGGAATCCAGTATGTGGGCTTTTTCAAGGTCGTTTATGATACTGATTTCCCTGCGCGAATGGCTGAGCTAGCTGCAAGGCGTCTTGGGTCTGAGAGGGATTCTGGACCGAGAGTTTAGTGATCGTTGATCCGGCAGAGCGCTTGCAAGCTGCAACGTTGGCAAGTGCTTTGCGTTTTAGGGTCGAGTGTGGCGACGCCGTTAAAAAAGTCTGTGGCCAGTTGCGCGAGCGTGATTTGCCACTCGGCTTTCAGTTCGTCGAGTTCGGCGTGGTGTCGTTTGCTCAGTCCGGGTAAGGTCGCGGTGTCTGTGCAGATGCCGTTAAAACGGTAGGCCTTGGGGTTAATTTCGGCAAACACAATCGCGGCAATCGGCTGTGTGAGCTTTAGGCTGTATAAAGGCAGCTGTGGTTCATCCGGTCGCGGGCCTAGCCAGCTTTGTGGGCTGTTGGCACTGCTTTTGTAGTCAATCAATATCAGTGTGTTGTCGCTTAAGCGGTCGACGCGGTCAATTCGCGTTGATAGTGTCAGTGGCCCAATCGCGATGTTTTGTTGTTGCTCTAAGGCTTTAATCTGAAAAGGCTCGCGGGTTTTTTCAATGCGCAGCCAGCTTGTGAGCGTTGTGTTTAAGCGTGTTTTTTCGGTGTTTAAGTAATAGCGCAGCTTCGTTTTAAAGGGGGTCAGGGCGTTGTCTATCATGTCATTGATCAGGTTTGAGAGGTTTTTCTCGCTGAGGTTTTGTAAGTTTTCAAGGTTTTGAACGTTTCGCCAGAAATCTTCTAGCAGTGCATGGATAATTTGTCCACGCATTGCGGGGGTTAAGCCGTGCTCGAAGTCCTCTGGACTTTGGGCGTGCAGGCGTGACTCGGCAAAGGCTTTGAAGGGACATAAGGCTTGGCGTTTGAGTATTTGCGTGCCACCGCGAGGTTTTTCATCGTCGGATAAGCGCGGCGCTTGCCAATCATTTTGCGTTTCTAAATTTAAGGCGGTTTGTTCTTCTTTTGTCTGTAAGCGTTGGTCTTCGGGCCACTGTGCGATACAAGAGGCGGGCGCAAGGGCTACCCCGTCTGCTTCTTTAAGGTAAGTGGCGATACACTCACGGCAGTGTACTTGCGTGCTTTCAAACAATCGCGAGTAAAATTCGGCGCGCAAGGCAGGGTCGCCGCCCGGCATGGCCAGTTCACGCTGCAGACGCCTGGGCAGTAGGCTTGCTGCATGTTGTTCGGGCGGCCAGTGAGCTTCGCTCAAGCCCATGTGCCAAACGGTATCAAAAGACTGATCGGCAGCTTCCAGTAAACCGAGAATATGAATATTGGCTTGCCAGTGACTTTCGGCTTGAAAAAGCGTTTGCTGACAGCTTTGTTTTAACCAGTTAATGGCTTGATAGGCGCTGAGCTTGGGTTTGAATAGGGCGAGCGCTTGCAGTGCTTCAAGTTTTTCATGAAAGTGCGTCATGGCTTGGTAATTTAAGCTTGAGAGAGGGGTGTCGCGACAAAAGCCAAGCTGTGTGAGGCGTTGTGTTATGTGTCGAATCCAGTCTTCGGGCGCCAGGCGTTTGTCTGGCCAGGCTGTCCATTGTTTAAATTGCTCACACCATATTGGGCAATCATTTTGATGCGCATTGAGAAAGCTGGGTAGGTGGATGTCAAAGGTCTGTTCGCGAAGGGCTTGGTCAAGCTTCGCGCGTAAACTGGCTTCTTCTTTCGCGCCGGCGATAAAGGGTGATCGTAACAATGCGCTTAAGGTGCTGGCTTGTGTGTACTCACCAAGGTCTAGGAGTAAAAACGCGGTTTCAATGATGGCCAAGGCGCTGAGCGATTGGCCATAGCTGATGGTAAAGTCGAGACGGTGGTTGTCTTCAAGAGTTTGGTTAAAGGTGTATCGAAAGCACTGTTCAATTTCGGCTCGGCGTTGCTTGAGATCGGGAATGATAATCGCGAGTGTTTTTTTTGGGGTGCTTTGATGAAAGTGATAAGCAAAACTTGCGGCAGCTTGAAGTTCATCTTCGCTTGTTTTAAAGGCTTTTTGCGTTCGGTTCTCTGTGGGTATTTTTTCGGTTTTGCAGTGCTGGATGTTGTGCTGTTCCCAGAGTGCTTGATCTCTTGGGCTTAAATCGAATAAACCTTGTGCTTCAATTTTAGGGCTTTGTGGTGTGCATTTGAGTAGCTCGCTGGCAAGGCAGGCCTCATCAATCCAGTGGTTTTCATCAAGTTTCGCTTTAAAAGTTTTTGCCCAATGTGTCCACTGCAGGCTATCTAGGGTGTCATTTAACCTTGCGTCGTCAAGGCTAAGTTGCCAATCTTGCGCTAGTTTCCAAGCAGCTTGTGCTTGCTGTGCGAGCGCGTTGATGTTGGCCAAGCCTTTGTAATGCTTGCGAATAATGCTTTGCCAAAGCCACAAACTTTGGCTTGCGTTAAGTAAGGTTTTGGCGGGTATGTGTTTTTCTCTGCAGGCTTTGAAGTAAGTTCGGTTGAGCCAAGCGGAGTAGGGTAAAATGTCGCCCGAGGTTCTAGGCAGGTTTTGGCCGTTGGCGCGCTGCTGCTCAATTGCGCGGGCTAAACGTTTGTTGGGCGTGATGACCGTATTCATGGGCAGAGTATATACCGATTACATTTGAAGATGCGAATCTTGCATTATCAGCGGGTGCGATTAAAAGTGTAGGTTTTTGAAAAAA
>PCWT01000047.1 GCA_002796245.1 Gammaproteobacteria bacterium CG11_big_fil_rev_8_21_14_0_20_46_22
ACCCTTTTGGATTGGAACAAGTTGATGGTCGATCTGATGCGCAATTATGTGACGACCATCCCGGCGGAGGGAATATTTATTATGATGCGGATAATGATGGCGTACAAGATGACGATGAGCCCACTCAACGGGTACTAGTTTGCATAACTGGCATGGGTATTGACGATTATCTTGGCAGCGGTCTTCCAAGCTTGGGCGATTACGGAGACGATGAGCCTCAGCGTGGGCCATTGGGAGAGTGCCGGCCCATACCAATGACAAATCCCAACTGCCCAACCAAAAAAGGGTTTCCTAAGCCGCCACCATTATTACCTAACGGATGCGGCTCTACTGGTGCATCCGGCTATGCGCCTGACATATTCGACGCTTGTGATGCTCACGACATTTGCTACGGCACAATTGGACGATCACAAGCATCCTGTGACGGCGAGTTCCTTTTAAGGATGGCGGCCGAATGTAACGGTGCGGCTTTGTGCACTAGCGCGGCGGCCGGATATTATCTCGCCGTCAGATTTAGAGGTCGTAGTGCGTATGAAGGTGCCCAGCGAGATGCCCGAAATCGGCGAAATAATGGAGTGAGCGAGTGACGTTTAATAAAAAGATTTTCCTCCTTCTCGCGCTTTATTCGATGGGCGTTATAGCACTTTTCAATGGTTGGACAAATGAACCAATCTATACGAGCTTCATCCCTCCGCTTGACGGAGCTTTGGATACCAAGATAATTTATGGTTTTTATATATGCATAACCCTATCCCCCTTAATATATTTAGCTGCATTTTTGATTTTCAGATCAAAGAAGTAAATAATTTTTCTTAGAGTCAAGTTTCGCTTGCAGCCTATGACTATTGACACGGCTCTAAAAAATAATCGCGATATATAGTTACGTGCGATATATAAATTCGCGGATAGTTTAAATTATTACATTAACCTCTTGGCGCCCCACCGGCTTTATACTGACGACGATCCAATCGTGAGTTTTGTTGGTCCTTTGGCGCGCTGTCTCAGGCAAGCAGCTGGTCTGTCAGAAACGCCTTGGATTGCCTTGCTAATGAGTGCGGATCGCCATAG
>PCWT01000048.1:0-513 GCA_002796245.1 Gammaproteobacteria bacterium CG11_big_fil_rev_8_21_14_0_20_46_22
CTAAAAGGGTCCGGTAATGTGTCGCGGTAGCTCTAATAGCCGTTAGTGCTGGCAAGCCAGAATCTAAAACAAGTAAACGAAAAATCTCACTTACAAGCTCATCAGGAAGATCACGAAGATTAGCCATGCCCTCAGGAAGATTAGCCATGCATGGCGCTCCTGTCTGTTATTATTATAAAGACTGCATCCTATAACAAAACAGGTCAAAAAACAAGCAAAAAAACTTTTCTACACGCGGCTCCCGCTGATTTAACCTAAATTTTGCAGTTGAAGTCTACTGCGAGCGAAATCAACCAGAATGAGGCGTGCTTTTTGTTAAAATTTAGGCGCGGATTGCACCAGGGCTGCCTCATGAAGCTAACTCGACCTGTTCAATTTTTGTAACAACTTGAGATAACGTTGCACCATTCCAAGAGCAAATTTTCCTTAATCCTTTCCCGACTTCCAGATTTTTATGGATAAAATATTTACACCCCAGTGTTTATGCGGGTTTTAGCGCATCATGTTTTTAGT
>PCWT01000048.1:523-174450 GCA_002796245.1 Gammaproteobacteria bacterium CG11_big_fil_rev_8_21_14_0_20_46_22
ACTAATGACAGAAAGGCTGGCTGTGCTATCATTACCCCACCTAATCAAACAGACAACGTTCATGGTAGACGCCTTACAAAAACGATTCATTGCCGGTGCTATCTGCCCTCAATGCCATCTTATGGATAAAATCGTCGTCTACACCATGAACGAGCGCCCTATTGCCGAATGTGTTCGCTGCGGCTACCAACAGCAAACCATCGACCAAAAAAAATCGGATACCATCAATAAAAACGGCAAAAAACGCAAAGTCCTTTGGCTCAAACCCAAAGTCAATGCCAAGGAGTCATCGGATTGAAGCCCTCTTTGCTGAATAAAAAACAGCCGCCTGCGCTGTCTTTGTTGTTTTTCTCTGAGCTTTGGGAACGCTTTGGTTTCTACACGCTACAAGCCTTGATGGTTTTGTATTTAACCAACTCGATGCACTTTTCCGATGAAAAAGCCTATGGCATTTCCGGCGCCTTTAGTGCGCTACTGTATGCAGCGCCTTTAATCGGCGGCTGGCTCGCCGATAGAATCGTCGGCTTTCAACGCGCGATCACTGTCGGCTTTATTCTCTACATGGCCGGTTACTTCCTCATGGATTCGCACGCCCAAATGGCGTTTTATTTCGCTATGGCTTTGGTGATTGCCGGTAATGGCTATTTTAAAGCCAATGTCTCAAGTTTGCTCGGCACAATCTATGAAGACGACGATCCTCGACGTGACCGTGGCTTTACGATTTTCTACATGGGCATCAACATCGGCAGTTTATTAGGCCCGATTTCCGCCTCAATTATTCAAGTGCACTACGGTTATCATCCGGCCTTTGCCACGTGCGGCATTGGCTTGCTCATTGGCTTTATCGCTTACATCAGCTTGCGCAAACGCTTGCTAAAACAACACGGTCTTGAACCTTATGGCCCGATTAGCCACAACCCCAAAACACTGGAGAAAAGCCGCCTAGTTACCTATTTGGCCACGCTCATTTTAGCCGGCATTGTCAGCTTTATTCTGCCTTACCCCATCATCACCGACTGGAGCTTAGGCATTCTATCGGTCGCTGCCATTGTGTATGCACTGTACGAAACCTTTGGACTGGCGAATTTCGACGATAAAAAGAAAATGATCGCGCTGATTATTTTGATCGCTTATTCCGTCATTTTCTGGGCGTATTACATGCAAGCCTTTTTCTCGCTGACTTTATTCACCGAGCGAAACGTAGGCCGACATATTTTGGGCTGGACTGCGCCTACTGCCATATTTGCTACAGCGCCTAATTTTTTCTTACTCATCCTCGCACCTTTTTTTGTTAAGCTTTGGGGCGCACTTGATCGAAAGCGAAAAAATCCCTCCATAGGCATGAAGTTTGCTTTGTCCATGGTATTTACCGCGCTGAGTTTTTTAGTGATCAACCTTGGCGATGAGCTAAATTTCTCCACAGGTATCGTACCGTTTTTTTGGCTACTGCTTGCAGGGTTTGTTCGTGAGATTGGCGAGCTATTGATTTCGCCGATTGGCTTATCAGCGGTCACGCGATTGGCCCCGCCAAAGTTAACGGGGGCTATGATGGGTTTGTGGTTTTTAGCCATTGGCGGCGCGCTGGCCGTGGGTGGGCGCATGGCCGACATCGCTGATGTACCCCAGCATGTACGCAGCCCGATTCAAACCCTGCCAATTTACGATCATGCTTTTTGGGTTTACACCTTAAGCGCAGCAGCCATTGCTATCGTCTCTTTCTTGCTGCTGCCATTCTTCAATCGCTTAGCCGATGAGAAGATGTTTAACTAAGACGTGTCCCTAAAGTTATCCCCTAACGCAGCTTTTCAAAGGCTGCGGCCATGGCAGACTGCGGTGCCTTGGGCTGGGCTTTCGCTCGTGATTTAGCCGCGGGCGCTGCGGGTTTTTCGCTGCCGGCCATCGCAAGGCTGATACGTTTTCGTTTGATATCCACGTCTTCAACTTTCACGCGAACCACGTCGCCGGTTTTCACCACGTCGTGCGGATTCGCCACAAAGGTTTTAGACAGCTTTGAAATGTGAATCAAGCCATCTTGATGTACACCGATATCCACAAAGGCACCAAAGTTCGCCACATTGGTCACGACACCTTCAAGCTCCATACCGGCTTTTAAATCTGACATCTGGTGCACAGTGTCGTTAAATACCGCCACTTTAAACTCGGGCCTAGGGTCTCGCCCGGGTTTTTCTAACTCTTTCAACACATCTTGAATAGTCGGCAAGCCGGCCTTGTCACTCACAAATTCGTTAAGTTTAATTTTTTTAATCTCATCCGGTTTTGCCATGATATTCGCCAAAGGCTGTTTGAGTGAAGCCAAAATCTCTTCGACGATAAAATAACTTTCAGGGTGCACAGCCGAAGCATCCAAGGGATTATCACCACTCAAGATGCGCAAAAAGCCCGCCGCTTGCTCGAAGGTTTTCTCACCCATACGAGGCACTTGTTTGATCGCCTCACGCGAAGCAAAAGCCCCGTGCTCTTCGCGGTAACGCACTAAGTTTTCAGCCAGCGCTTGATTCAAGCCGGAAATGTGCGTGAGTAAAGGCGCTGACGCGGTGTTCACATCAACCCCGACCGCATTCACGCAGTCTTCGACGACCGCATCCAAAGTTTTAGCCAATTTAATTTGGCTCACATCGTGCTGATACTGACCCACGCCTATCGACTTAGGGTCAATTTTAACGAGCTCTGCCAGTGGGTCTTGCAGCCTTCTGGCGATAGACACCGCACCGCGATAGGTAACATCCAAGTCTGGAAATTCTTGTTGTGCTAAAACCGATGCCGAGTACACAGAAGCGCCCGCTTCTGAAGTCATCACCTTGGTCACATTTAATTTCGGGTAGCGTTTACAGAGTTCTATCACCAGCGCATCCGTTTCTCGTGAAGCCGTACCATTACCGATGCTGATGAGCTCAACCGCATGTTTTTCGCATAATCTTGCAAGCGTGGCTAAGGCATCGTCCCAGCGCTGTTGCGGCTTGTGTGGGAAAATAGTGACGTACTCCAGAAGCTTACCAACCGAGTTCACGACCACAGCTTTCACACCGGTTCGAAAACCCGGGTCTAGGCCCAGCGTACAACGCTGACCCGCAGGAGCTGCTAGCAAGACGCTTTTTAAATTTTGCGCAAAGACTTTAAAGGCTTCTTCTTCGGCTTGCTCGCGCAATCGCAAAAAGAGCTCGATTTCCAAAAAGGTTAAAAACTTGATTTTCCAAGACCAGCGCACCAACTCGCGTAACCAGGTGGCATCGGGGTGAATCTCAAAATAATCAGCGATCATTTGCTCGGCTGAGTTGAACTGGCCTGGCGTTGATTCTTCATCCAACACCAGCTGAATACTTAAAATAGACGCTTTTCTTCCGCGAAAAATCGCGAGCGCACGATGCGAAGGAATCGTATTGATCGACTCTGAGAAATCGAAATAATCTTGAAACTTTTCACCCTCTTGCTCCTTGCCTTTAAGCACCGTGGACTTAAGCTTTGCACGAGCCCAGAGGTGGTTTCGGAGTTTTTCACGAAGCTCAGCTTCTTCCGAAAAACGCTCCATCAAAATATAGCGCGCCCCTTCGATGGCCGCTTTGATATCTGGGATATTTTTTTGAGGGTTCACATAGGCTGCGGCTAACTCGTCAGGGTTATCAAAGGGCTTGGAAAACAGCGCATCGGCCAGCGGGGTCAGACCCATTTCATGGGCCAGCTGCGCTTTGGTTTGCCGCTTAGGCTTATACGGTAAATACAAATCTTCCAGCTGTTGCTTCGTGATGGCGGCCAAAAGTTTTTTATGCAACTCAGGCGTGAGCTTTTCTTGCTCTTTAATCGAGCCAATAATCGCCTCTCGGCGGCGGGTCATCTCCCGCAAATACTGCAAACGCTCTTGAAGATTACGCAATTGCTCATCGCTTAAACCACCCGTGGCTTCCTTGCGGTAACGAGAGATAAACGGCACGGTCGCGCCTTCATCCAAAAGCTCGACGGCTTTATCAACTTGCCAAGATTTAACCGACAGCTCTTGAGATAAAATCGCGTGAATATTCGACATAAATAAGGATACCCCTAAAACAAAGCGGGGGTATCTTAATGCAAATGCCGCTCAATTTCGAGCGTGTTTTTAACAAAGCTAGGCAATTTTGAAAAGAGATCTTCTTCGTTGAAAATGTGTTCGAAATCCTCATGTATGTTTGTATACACTCCGGTTTCTCACACATTTTCGCCTTGAATCTCATCTTTTCAAAATTGTCTAGGTGCCGTTCATGTAAGTGCCTGTAGCACTGGCCAGCAACACACTCTCCGAATCTTTAAGCTTCATCTCACAGACTGTGATCCGGCTGCCGCAACGCACAACACGTGCTTCGGCAATGAAATCACCGCCGGATTTATCGATACCGGGGCGAAGATAATTGATCAGCAAATTGACCGTGGAGGTTTTAGCCAAGCGTGCACGCTGAGCTTCTTCACTCTCGTCCGGGTTTTTCGCAAAAACTGCGGCCATGGTGAGCATACCGCCGACGGTATCAAGCATAGTGGCTATTGCGCCGCCGTGTAAAATATAGCTCATGGTATTACCCACTAAACCTTTATCCATGGCGAAGCGCAGCAAAACACGATGCTCATCAAAAAATTCTGTGCGCGCCGAAAACTGCTTCATAAACGGCATATCTTTTGTAAATAACTGATCTAACTTATCGAGCAAGGCTTTTTTTGTGAGGCTCATCATGAAGCTCCTTTTTTATCTCAGCAAGAATCATAGCATAAAACATTTCCCTATTGTCTATTCTAAAAAGCTGATATAGAATCGTCTCTGGCTTTTGATTGTTCGGGCATCAAGGAGGAGCAATTACAATGAAAGGCATCGAAGATTTAATTTCCGATGAGTTACAACTCGACCCTTCTGCTGAGGCACGCCAAGGTCAGACTCGCTCTGAAACGCGCCGCGCAGTAGAAGACTTGCTCGAGGTTCGCCGCTATAAAAAAATGCTCGATGATTATTACGACATCGACTAAGAAGCTGCGCCCATGCTTTACTCTGGTAGCGTTATCGCCTAGATTTTTTGCGCCTCTCTACTCATTTACCTCGATGTAAACCGTGCTACGGTACTCAAAAAACCTAGCCCCTAACACCCATCAGAACAAAGCATGGGCACAGTTTCTAAACCCTTTCCAAGCCCCCCTTTTTCTGCTGTAATGCCCTTATTTAATGCTAAATCCAATGTATATTTCTGTCGCCGTTTTTGCGCCCTTACGACAAACGCTAGACTATGCCTGCGATAATACCAACGCTGAGCCAGGCTGCCGTGTGCTGGTCAATCTGGGGCGACGAAAGTGCATAGGCCTTATCATCGAAGCGAATACTCAGCCCTCCTTTGACCCTAAAAAAATAAAGCCCATTATTGCCTTGATTGATGAGAGGCCTATTCTAAGCTCAGCTTTGCTCGAGCTCTGCCGTTTTGCGAGCGATTATTATCAACACCCCTTGGGTGAAACCTTTGCTGCTGCTCTGCCTAATGCACTGCGCGGTGAACAACACCCCGATCAGCCGTATTACTGGCAGCGCACAGCGCAAGCTTTACCTAAAAAACTCAGCGTAAAACAGCAAGAAAGCCTAAGCCTGATAGAAAACACAATCTGTGACTCGAGCACTTTACTGGCAAAAGGCATAGGCTCTCGCACGCTAAAAGCCCTAGAAATCAGTGGATTAATTGAACGCAGAATATATGAAGACCTGCCAAAAATACCGGCCCAGATACAGCGTCTTTCATTCAATCAAGAACAACTTGCCGCATTTGAAGCGGCGAAAAGCTCGCTGGACAAATTTGCGATTCATTTAGTTGAAGGTGTGACAGGCAGTGGTAAAACCGAAATTTATATTCAGCTGTGTCATGAGGTACTTTTAAAAAATCAGCAAGTGTTGATTATTGTCCCCGAAATTAGCCTAACTCCGCAATTACTTGAACGATTTGAAGCACGCTTTGGCGCCAACTTATGCACCAGCTTTCACTCTCAACTCAATGATCAGGAGCGCTTAACTGCCTGGGAAAAGGCCAAACACGGTATAGCACGAATCATTATAGGCACACGCTCGGCGATTTTTTGTGAGCTTAAATCACTCGGCTTGATCATTATCGACGAAGAACACGATGCTTCATTAAAGCAACAAGACCACCTAAAATACTCCGCGCGAGACCTTGCTTGCGTTCGCGCCAAACAAGAAAGTCTGCCCCTGCTACTAGGCTCGGCCACGCCATCCTTTGAAACCTTGCATAACGCTCTACAAGGGCGCTACGCTCACCACCGCCTAACGCGGCGGGCCACCGCCGTGACGATGCCGCGCTGGCAATTGATTGATATGCGCAGAGAACGGCCCGAAAGTGGATTATCCAAACCACTGATCGACGCGATAAAAACGGCCTTATCTAAAGAAGAACAAGTGCTGATTTTTCTCAACCGCCGAGGCTTCTCGCCCGTACTATTATGTTTATCTTGTGGGTATTCGGCGACTTGCCAACACTGTTCAACACGACT
Organism: Gammaproteobacteria bacterium CG11_big_fil_rev_8_21_14_0_20_46_22; assembly: GCA_002796245.1. NCBI lineage: Bacteria > Pseudomonadati > Pseudomonadota > Gammaproteobacteria > Gammaproteobacteria bacterium CG11_big_fil_rev_8_21_14_0_20_46_22. The sequence goes on from PCWT01000048.1 coordinate 7,043, forward strand.
CATTTACCATCAGCGTGAAAACAAATTGCGCTGCCATCATTGTGATGCGATCTATCGCCCCGAAACACAGTGCCCAAGCTGCCACGCCGCGCTCACTCCAACCGGTTTTGGTACAGAGCGCGTAGAATCAGCATTGTCAGACTTGTTTCCCGATACAGAAATCGTGCGGATCGATCGAGACACCACGCGCAACAAACACGCTTTAGAACAAAAGCTGCTGCCTGCCTATGCCGGGCGCTCACAAATTTTACTCGGTACGCAAATGCTCGCCAAAGGGCATCATTTTCCGAAAGTGAACTTAGTCGCCCTGCTCAATATCGACAGCAGTTTATACAGCATGGATTTTCGAGCCTTAGAGCGTTTGGGGCAGCTAATCACCCAAGTGGCAGGGCGCGCCGGACGTGAGTCGGATGAAAGCCAAGTCTACTTGCAAACACTCAACCCAGATAACGATTATTTACGTTTTTTGTTAAAAGAAGGCTACCACAGCTTTGCCAAACGACTTTTGAAAGAGCGGAAACTGGCGCAATTACCACCGTATCAATCGCTATGCCTCATCAAAGCTCAGCACAAATCTCAAGCCCAATGTTTGGATTTTCTGGGTGAATGCAAGCAGCGGCTTTCGAATACAGTCGAGTCTTTTGGCCCAACACCTGCGCCCATTGAAAAAAAAGCCGGCCTATTTCGTGGCCAGCTTCTCTTGCAGTCGCCCTCTCGGCAGGCCTTGCATCACGCCATCAAACAGCTAATCAATACACTGCCTCAAAAAATCAGCGCATCGATTAAGTGGACGATTGATGTGGACCCGCAGGATTTTTCATAGTTATTCGCTCAAAAATGTGCTTTTGAATTAAATGAAAGAGCCGCCTGAATTTTATCGAAAAAACCCGCGGGTTTTACTTTGAGGCATGTTGCTTCGACAGTTGCACATAACTTTCGGCGCTGTAGCGCAAGAATGTTTTTTCCTGATCTGTCAGCGGGCGGATCTTTTTGGCGGGAGCGCCCACGTACAAAAAACCGGTCTCTAAGACTTTGCCCGGCGGCACCAAGCTTGCCGCACCCAACATGACCTCGTCTTCAAGTACTGCGCCATCAAGAACGGTGGAGCCCATGCCAATTAGGCAGCGATGACCAATAGTGCAGGCATGCAAAATCACACGATGCCCAACAGTGACATCATCGCCAATCTGTAAAGCTTGCCCGCCAGGTACATACTCGCTGTCATGTGTCACATGCAGCACACTGCCATCTTGAATATTGCTTCGCGCACCGATATGAATACTGTGCACGTCACCACGGATCACCGTCATAGGCCAAATAGAAGAGTCCTCACCGATCACGACATTACCCAAAACCAAGCTGGCCTCATCAATATACGCCGTGATAGCGATGCGTGGTGTTTTACCATCAAAAGAGCGAATTGTCATATCAAGTCCAGTCTAAAATAATCTTACCCGACTTGCCTGAACGCATAGTTTCAAAGGCTGTTTGGAAATCGTCAATCGAAAAATGGTGCGTAATGATCGGCGAAACATCCAACCCGCTTTGCAGCATGCTGGACATTTTGTACCAAGTCTCAAACATTTCTCGACCGTAAATACCTTTCAGCACTAATCCCTTCATAATAAAGGCATTCCAGTTAAACCGCGTGTCTTCGGGCAAAAAACCAAGGTTGGCAATGCGGCCGCCGTGATTCATGTGTGCCACCATATCATTAAAAGCGTGTGCATTACCTGACATTTCCAAACCCACATCAAAACCTTCCGTCATGCCTAAGGTTTTCATCACTTCAGTCAAAGATGTTTCACGCGTGTCGACAGCCAGCGTTGCGCCTAAGGTTTTGGCTAAAGCTAAGCGGTAAGGATTGATATCCGTGACTACGACATATCGGGCGCCTGCAAATTTTGCAATCGCTGCAGCCATGCAACCAATGGGGCCAGCACCCGTGATTAAAACATCTTCACCCACCAAATCGAAGGACAGGGCCGTATGGACCGCATTACCTAAAGGGTCCATGATCGACGCAACTTGATTTGGAATACTGTCCGGCAGTTTAAACGCATTGTAAGCAGGAATCACCAAGTATTCAGCAAAGGCGCCATCGCGATTGACACCAACACCCGCTGTGTTTCGGCATAAATGCACGCGACCCGCGCGACAGTTTCGGCAGTGCCCGCAGGTGATATGGCCCTCGCCTGAAACACGGTCACCTTCTTTAAACCCTTTAACTTCTGAACCCATGCCCACAATGCGGCCTGCAAACTCATGGCCTGCGGTAATAGGAATCGGCAGGGTTTTTTGCGCCCAGTCATCCCAATTATAAATATGAATATCGGTTCCACAGATGGCTGTTGTTTCAATTTGAATTAACACATCATTCGGGCCAGGTGTAGGCTTTGGAATATCTTCCAACCAGATACCGACTTCTTTTTTAATTTTTCGTAAGGCTTTCATATTAAATAACACTCAATTGTTTGCCGACTTTTTCGAAAGCAGCAATCGCTTTATCTAAATCCGCACGCGTTAAACCAGCCGACATTTGTGTACGAATACGGGCTTTTTCACGAGGCACCACCGGGAATGAAAAGGCGATAACATACACGCCTTCTTTTAACATTGCATCGGCAAAGGTTTTAGCAAGCTTAGCATCACCCAGCATGACGGGAATAATGGCATGATGGCCCGGCACCAGCTCAAACCCCAATGCTTGCATTTTTTCTCTGAAATATTGGCTGTTTTCACGCAATCTTTGACGATACTCTGGTTTTTCTTTAAGCAACTCAATCGCGCGCACCGAAGCTTTCGCAATCATCGGGGCGAGTGAATTTGAAAACAAATACGGGCGTGAACGCTCGCGAAGCCAGGTAATAATGTCTTTTCGGCCGCTGGTGTAACCGCCGGATGCGCCACCTAAAGCTTTGCCCAGTGTGCCAGTAATAATATCGACCCGACCTTCAACACCACAATACTCAGGCGTACCGCGCCCATGTTCGCCCACAAAACCCACAGCATGTGAATCATCAACCATGACTAATGCGTTGTACTTATCGGCCAAATCACAAATTGATTTAAGGTCAGCCAAGATACCATCCATAGAAAAAACACCGTCTGTCACAATCAACTTAAAACGCGCGTCAGCCGCCGCTTTTAACTGCTCTTCAAGATCAGCCATATTGTTATTTTTGTAGCGAAAACGCTGCGCTTTACATAAGCGCACGCCATCAATAATACTCGCGTGATTCAATTCATCGCTGATGATTGCATCTTCAGGACCCAACAATGTTTCAAACAATCCTGTGTTCGCATCAAAGCACGATGAATATAAAATGGTATCTTCAGTCCCCAAAAACTCACTGATCATCTTTTCTAATGTTTTGTGAACACTTTGCGTGCCACAAATAAAACGCACAGAAGCCATGCCATAGCCATAGTGGTCTAAAGCCTGTTTTGCGGCTTCAATGAGAGCAGGATCATCAGCAAGCCCAAGATAATTATTCGCACAAAGGTTTAGTACCTTCTCGCCCGAGTCGACCTTAATAGAGGCGCTCTGTGGTGAAGTAATCACTCGTTCGCCCTTATACAAGCCAACTTCTTTCAAGCCTTCAATTTCGGTATGTAGGTGTTTTAAAAACTCGGTGTTACTCATGCTGCTCTCCTATGAGATATTGATAGGCCTGAAGGACCCAACGACGGCTGTCCATAATAATAGGAATATCCAACAAATCAAAGCCATTTGTAAGCACTGCATATTCAAATAGTGACAAGTACTCAACAAACAGGGGCAAAGCCTGCGTTTCATCCAAATCATTATTCTTAAGCCACTGCAGCGTGGCCTCACGCTGTTTAAGGCCGTGGCGTTTTCTAAAGCGATTAAAAAAAGCTTGAGCCATACCTGGCGAAAGACTTACCTTGATATCACGATAATAGCTATAAATAAGCGCAAACGCTTTTGCGATCAACCTAGCCTCAACACCCTTCTCAACATCACGATATAAAGCATAAAATTTTTCAAATTGTGTTTCAGCGTATTCTGTCGATAAAGTTGAAAAACCCTGAGACCGAATCTCATGTTCGATCTGCAGCACTTTTGCCAAATCAATCAATCGCTGTTTTTGTGCATCTGAACACCCGCACAAAGCGCGCTCAGTCTCAGGGAGCCAATCATAGTTATTGTCAAACGGCCGACTTATGGCTTCACGGTAAATACGCTTAGTAAAGTAGCTCGGCAGCGCCTGCGGCTTTTTTATTTTTGAGCGGATGGGGGTTTGATGAGCAAGCGAAAGTGCCGCTCGCGCATCACAGGCCTTTTGATCGACAGTGTACTTTTTAAAAATCTCGACCGAGAGCCCAAGCGATGTTAACGTTTGATACACATCACGCTGGTAATACGGTTGTTGCTTAAGCGCATCAATAACCTTCTGAGCATCAATCATCTCAATAGCTTGTTTTTTTATGGCGTTTTTTAGCGTAGCCCGCACATTTACCAAGGGGACAACCCTTGATTGAAACCCAGCTTCCTGGCTTGAATGCGGCAACGAAACCTCGTCGTCACCATCAATAAAGCCTGAGTGATACCATTGAAAAATCTCGCCCACACCACGCATACCCTCATCACAGAGCTCAGCAGCACGCAAAGCACCCATGCTCGCTGCCCCCCAAACTTCAACACCCGAGTCCAGGGCGAATAAAATTTCTTTATGCCATACTGAAGCAGTTTGCTCGAACAAGCCATCAATAATAATTAAACGCTTCGGCGATAAGCTCATCAGTTTAAACACATCACCGCAACGTACAGGGTCTGAAAAACAGGCTTCTGGTAAGCATTCTTTTGCCTCCTGCCGGGAAAGTGTTGGGCCCAAAAAAACGATCGTATCTGTACTCATACACTAACTCCTGGTGCAATAAGCTGCACAACAGCAATCGCATCATCGGGTTTTGTGTAAACTAAACGGTAAATATCGTGTGAAATTGAGGCAAGCAAATGTGTCTGCATCGCTTTAAACGATTGAAACAGCATTGATGATTGTGTTGTGTAATCGATTGTTGCTTTAAAATTAATCGATTGATTTTTCTGCTCATACAGGGTGTCGACCACATCATCTCGCGAACCTGAAATCAAAGTTAATCGCGACTGAACAGCCTCTGTGAGCGCACGACTCAGGGCGATATCTTTATTGACGTGTGCACCATAGCCCGAAAAAACACCAACACGTCGAAAAAAGCGCTCGTCAAACAGCGTGGCCATATAGCTTGGCATCGTGTTTGCAGTAGAGCTTACATCCACTATGACAAGCGACAGACCCTTTTCCTGCAAAGCCTTTATTCGATCGCGAAGAGGTGGGCAATCAATAGTATTCAATTTAATCGCACGATGCGCTTTTTCTGCATCAGAGAGACGGTGATAACGATAGGCATTCATACGTTCAATGATTTCAAGTAAAGCATGACAACTTGCCTCTTCTAGATTATTACCCGAGGCCAAACCCGTCGTTGTTCGCTTAAAGAGCGTGTTTTCCAGCGTGCATTCGGTTAAATCAAATGAAATGGCTGCGCGAGGAATATAATACACCTCACCGCTCAAACAATGTCTTAGCGCTGTCCAGGCAATTGGCAAGTTCAAAAGATCATCGTGTTTAAATGTGCCTTGCTGAAAAACATCAGGACTAATGCAAGCATATTCATGGCTAAGCGCATGGTAGCTTCCAACAAGGTCAGACGGTGTTTGCTCAGCGTAGTAGTGTTCAATCGCTTCCATGTACGCGCTACACATCGACAACTCAGGCGTTAAACCTTTACCCTGCGAGGTGCTTAAATTTTTAGAGCGCGGGCGAATACAAGTATGAACCGGCAAACCCACATCATCCAAACCGGTTAAATCCGCAATACGTGAGATGCCCGCCTGTTTTGCATACGGCTTTAAACAGGCCAAGGTTTCTTCTGGGGTTCTGGCACGCAATGTCCCGCCAACATCAATAATCACTAATAACTCGACTTATGAGGCTCAAAGTCTTTTATCCAAGCGATAATGCCACCTTGTAAATTATACACATCTTTAAGTCCGCGATTTTTCAGCCAGTACACTGCCTGTGCAGAGCGCCCCCCTGAGCGGCAATATATGACGAGTGGTGACTTGAATTCGCTGACATCCATTTCTCTAATGTCCGCTAAAGGCACGGCTTTATCGCCATCGATTTGACAAATGTCTCGCTCCCAAGCTTCACGCACATCGATTAAAGTAAAAGCTTTCCCTGAGTCAAACCAGCTTTTCAAAGCTTCACACGTCAACACAGGAATGGCATTGGCTTTCTTGGGGGCTTCAGATAAATCTTTCAATGGTTTATGTAACTGACAAGTTGGGCAATCTTTTCGTGTGATGATAGGATGACGCTTCATCTGCATATTCAAAAGATCCAACTGAACAAAACTATTGTTGAGTTTTTCTGGCAAATTAAGCAAGTGTTTGATCGCCTCGGTGGCAGCCAATGTACCCAAAACGCCCGGCACCGTACCCAATACACCGGCTTGTGCACAATTAGGTATGACACCTTCTGGTGGCGGGTTGGGGTATAAACAACGGTAACAGGGCGAGCTTTGATGACTTAGAGCGATCAACTGACCCGAAAACTGATAAATGCTGGCTGAAATTAAGGGTATCTTTTTTTGTGCGCAGGCATCAGCAACCAAGTAGCGTGTTTCATAATTATCGCTACCATCAATCACCAGGTCATAACCGTCTAACAGAACATCAATATTCGCTAAACTTAAGCGATCATTAATTGGAACAAGCTCACAAGCCGTATTAAGCGCAAACAGCTTATCGCGTGCGCACTCAACTTTTGCACGCCCTTCATCCCTCTCTGAGAACAACACCTGCCGCTGTAAGTTTGATAGCTCGACACTATCGTCATCAATAAACGCAAGCTTACCTACGCCACAAGCCGCTAAATATAATAACGCCGGTGAGCCAATCCCGCCGGCGCCAATACAAAGTATCGAGGATTGTTTTAATGTTTCCTGACCGGCTCGACCTATTTTCTCTACAGAGAAGTGCCGCGCATAACGAAGGTTTTCAGCTTGAGTGAACATTATCCACCCGAAACCGATGTGATAAGCTCAAGCTCATCACCCGAGCTAAACGTGACATCATCTAAATCGTCGACTAACGGCTTGCCATTGTGGTACACATTTAAAAACCCGTGAAGCTCATCGCCTTGATACATGACACGGAACAAAGCCGGCTCATGCTCATGAAGGTAAGCCTTCAAGCTTGACATTGAGTTCACATCTAATGTCTTCTCACGCCAGTGGCTAAAACGCTCTAGTGCTTCGGGTAATAATAACTTGATCATTCAAACCTCCTTTATGGCGAACGTTAAGCCATCGCCAATTGGCAAAATGACAGTCTTTAAGCCGGGGTGCTGAGCCAAGGCTGTGTTACACGCCAGTATATTTTTTAGCAAGGTATTGGGTTTGGCTTGACTGATCACCTCACCTTTCCACAAAGTATTATCCAAAAGTAAAACTCCACCCCTGGGTAACAAGTCAAAGCACGCTTCTGCGTAATACAAGTATTTTGACTTATTCGCGTCGATAAAGCACAGGTCAAACCGCTGCTGATCTTGCTTTAACTGCAGCAAAGAAGCTCCAGCTTCACCTTCTAGGCAGGTAATTTTATTCGCCATGCCAGCCTTTTCCCAAAACGGCCGACCAAAATCAGGCATTTCAGTGTCAATGTCACAAGTGATAATTTCACCGTTCACAGGCAAGGCCATAGCCATGGCCAGGGTCGAAAAACCTGTGAAGGTGCCAAGCTCTAAGACGCGCTGTGCCCCAGAAAGCTTAATCAGCATTTGTAAAAAAGCGGCTAAGTCCATGCTGGATTGCATCTGCCCTTTCGGCAAAGAAGCTGTTTCCGCATGAAGTTCGAGTAAAATCGGATCCAGCGGCGTCATGTGTGCTTCTAAGTAGCCTTGAAGGCCGTCGGGTAAAAGGTGGTTTTGCGTGCTCATAGCGCTCATAATATCATGCTGGAATCCCTGATAAAAGCGGCTTTAGAGGCGTGTGTGAATATGTTAGCATCACTCAAAATGAGGATGCACGATGTTAGAAATTTTACCTAAATTCAGTGAGTTAAAAACTCAAACCCTAGAAGAAACGCTCAACACGCTCATCAAATCCGCTAAAACCGAGATTGAAAAAGCCATACCCCAAAAAGATCTTGGCTTGCTACAGACGATTGAAGACAAGCAAGAAATGATTAATCGTTACTTCGCCCCCATCTCTGCCTTAAATGCCGGCAAAAGCAGCCCTGAGTTATCCGCAGTCTACCAACACTGTTTAACCACCTTAAGCCATTTCGGGACAGAGCTTTTACACCATCGTGATCTATTTGAAGCACTGGCCTCAATCGATGAAAACACGCTTAACGAAACAGAAAAAGCCTGCCTTGCTTATCACCTGCGCGACTTTAAATTAGAAGGCGTTAATCTCGATCAAGGCACTCAAGCTCGCCTAAAAGTGATTAATGAGCGCTTGGCGACACTGTGCCATCAATTTGAAGAAAACGTTCGACTCAGCACAGAGGCTTTTTGTTTACACATCGAAAGCAAAGAAAAGCTTAGCGGCCTGCCCGCATCCAGTCTTGCACTGTGTGCAGAATTCGCAAAACAACAAGGCAAGCCGGGTTACTGTGTCAGCCTAGATTTCCCCATTTATTACGCCATTATGCAGTTCGCTGATAACCGTGAATTAAGAAAAACGCTGTATGATGCTTACTCAACACGAGCCTCAAACTTAAGTGCTCACAAAGATCATGACAACGGTTCATTAATGATAGAAATTTTAAACCTTCGCCAAGAAATGGCCAGATTATTAGGCTTTAAAGACTACCCAGAATATAGCCTTAAGACCAAGATGGCGAAAGACGCAGATGAAGTCTTAAGCTTTTTAACACGCTTGTGTAAAGCGGTTAAGCCCAAAGCGCAAGAAGAGCTAGAAACGCTTAAAGTCTTCGCAAAAAAACACGGCCTTGAAACATTGGAAGCACACGACATCCCCTATTATGCTGAAAAGCTCAAACAATCGCGCTTTAGTTTTTCAAGCGAAGAGGTACGTCAATATTTTCCCGCTCAAAAAGTGGTTAAAGGGGTATTTAAAACCGTCGGCCGATTGTTTGCGCTCGACTTTCAAGCTGTCGAACACGCTGACTGTATGGATGAAAGTGTAACCCTATATGAAGTCAAAAGCCTCTCTAGCGAAACGCTTGCTTTTCTGTATGTGGATCTTTACACGCGACAGGGCAAGCGGCAGGGCGCCTGGATGGCCGAGTGCCATAACCGCCACGTTTTTTCCGATGGAAGCCTGCAAAAACCCGTGGCGTTTTTAAACTGTAACTTCAACCCCGCAAGCAACAAGACCCCGGCCTTGTTAACCCATGACGACATAACAACCTTATTTCACGAACTGGGTCATTGCTTACATCATCTATTGACCGAGGTAAACCTCGCGAGTGTCTCAGGCATTAACAATGTGGCTTGGGATGCGGTTGAGCTGCCCAGTCAGTTTCTCGAAAACTGGGCCTGGGATTTCACAGTACTCACTGAACTTGCCGAACACATTGAAACGGGTGAAAGCTTGCCTCAAACATTATTTGAGAAAATGCAGGCCGCCAAACATTTTAACAACGGTTTATTTCTCGCGCGCCAGCTAGAGTTCGCGTGTTTTGACTTTAATCTGCATCTTCAGCAAAGCATCAAAACCGAAGCAGATATTCAAGCCGTACTCGATGATGCAAGAGCAAGCATTGCCGTGGTTAAACCGCCTGAAACCAACCGCTTTCAAAACAGCTTTAGCCATATTTTTGCCGGGGGTTATGCGGCAGCTTACTACAGCTATCTTTGGGCAGAAGCTTTATCAGCTGATGCTTTCTCACTCTTTGAAGAAAGCGATTTATTCAATAAAACACTCAGCCAGCGCTACCGAAAAACCATTTTGGCTCAAGGTGCGGTCAAGCCCATGAGCGAATTATTGAAAGCCTACTTACAACGAGAAACTAAACCTGAAGCACTACTTAAAGCTTATGGGCTATAAAAAAGCCGCGGACTTAGCGGCTTTTAAAAAACAAGGGTTATGCCCGTTTCGGGTTAAGTGTTCGGTAAAACCAACGGCAAACTAACACTAACATCACAACAGACAAAATACTGGCAATCGGTGTAAAGCCATCTGGCACAATTTTTAGCGCATCAGACGTTTTCTCAATCGCGAATGGAACAGCCAAAACCACGCCGATCAATGATGAGCCTGCCACCATACCGCAAGCAATCAACAAAGCATTATGCAGTCGCAAGCGAATACTGTGGTCTTCGTAAAAAGCTTGACGACCAACGCGTTTTTTCAGCGATTTGCTCGATAGATACGCCAGAATACCGCCAACCACCATGGGCCAAGACGACGCCATCGGTAAGTAAATACCCAAGCCCATCGCCAAAACCGGAAAACTTAAACCCCGTTGTCTTGTGCGAATATTCACAATAATGGCTAAGATACCAACACCCACGCCAATGAGAATCATTGACCACGGTAAATTGTGATTAAACACGCCTTTAACGACCGCGGCCATCATGGCCGCTTGTGGGGCAGCCAGCATTTGTGAGTGCGGCATGCCGGCATGGGGGAAAACACCACCGATGCCGTAAGCTTGAAACAGCAACTCTAAGGTTGGGCCGACAACCAGGGCTGCAATAACAACACCAATAAAAAGCACAACTTCTTGCTTCCACGGCGTTGCACCAACCAACTGACCTGACTTCATGTCTTGACTGGAATCATTGGCAATGGGGATAGCGCAGCCCAGCAAGGTATTCACTAACAACACAAAACCCGCCAAATGTAGGCCGCGACTTTGAAGCACAGCCGGTTCAAAGAATGAAAAGAACAGCAGCGTAATCAAGGAAAATAAGATCACGCCGGCTAAGATAAAGCCTGAACCCGGACAATTCGTCGCACCCACAAGGCCAGCAAAATAAGCCGCGAGCGAGGCGAACAAAAACCCAAAAACCATCGCAAAAATAATGGCTAGCAAGCAAAATGACAAGGTAAAAAACGTTGAGCTGCCAGGAACATACAAGTGAAAAACATACAAAAAGAAAAGATAGCCAAAGACTAAGACGCCCAAAGAAAATAAGGCCAGCGTCTTTAGTCGCATATCCTGCTCGGTACGCAATGTTGTCGTCTCATCAAGGCCTCTGCTCGCTTTAATCGACAAAAAGATACCCTTGAAAATGGGCCCGACCAAACTAATTAACGTCCACAGACCGCCGACTAACATTTCGCCGACACCGATATAGCGAATATGGTCTGACCATAACATGCCTGCTGCTGTGACGGCATCCACACCATGTGGCACACCAAACATATACCCAACGACCGGCACACCCATTAGCCAACCAATTAACATACCCACAAACATTGAAATGCCCACGGCTGGTCCAATAATGTAGCCTGCGCCTAATAGTGCAGGAGAAAAACCAAAACCAAAACCAAACAAAGAACCGGCTTTATGAAACCAAACCGATGTGGCGTCTGACAACACCTGAAAACCGTCCTGCAAAAAACTGATCAGAGCACCCACAAGGCCACCCAAAACTAAAGGTTTCGCGTTAGATGAGGTTTCGGCACTGGCCTTGAGCACTTCAGCAATGGCCGTACCTTCAGGAAAACGAAGATCTTTGTGGTCCATCATCACACGGCGAATCAATACTGTTGTGACAACGCCGAGAAAGCCGCCCAGCACAGTCAGAACAAAGACCTTACCAAAATCAAAACCATGCCAAAGATTTAAAATTAACATCGCCGGTGTAATGAACGCGACACCGGCAACCACCGCTTCACCCACAGAAGCCATCGTTTGGACGATATTGTTCTCTAACACGTTTGAATGTTTAAACCAACGCAAAACAGCCATTGCGATAATGGCTGCAGGGATGGAAGCAGATACGGTCGCTCCGACTTTCAAACCTAAGTAAGCGTTAGAAGCACACAGCAGTACCGTGAGTAAAATACCTAATAAAATCGCTTTTAAGGTTAGCTCGGGCAGCTTCTTCTCAGGACCTATAAAAGGTTCAAATTTATTATCCAAAAAAATACTCCTTATTATTTTGCGAACTAATGAAGCATTTTACGGTGCTGACAGCTCGCAAACACCAACATCGCAATCGTGCGAATATATTCTTCTAGCTCAACTAACATCGTTTCTGACTCGTTATCTTGACTCACCGCATCCAGGTCAAGCTGGCTAATTTCACCCAGATCCAACAAAGCTTCTTTAATATCATCGCCAAGGCTTGCGTTTGGAATATTCATGAGCGAAAAACCGCTGACAAAACCGTGGCACCAGAGCGCGAGGCTGCGCGCATAATCTAAAACACCGTGCTCGCTATCTAAGACCAATAATTCAAAACCTAAGTCCTCACCGTCTAGCGCTTGCCACGTAACCTCATACAAATCATCTAATAATGGCAATGGTTTTTGCGCTGCAAGCAAAGCCGCTTGCCAACCGGCTTTGTCTTTACTTAAGCAAGCATGCGCAACCAATAAGCCATGAGCCTCAGCGGCAGTTAAGCCCAAGCCTGATTCTTCCAGTGCATTGCTATACGTTTGATAAGTCTCTGAATACATCCTGTGAGTTAGCCTTTACCTTGTAGCGTTTGTCTTCTTCCACACAATACGCTGTTAATACACCGCCCCAAACGCAACCCGTGTCGAGTGCGAGAACGTTTGTTTGCTTTGCTTGTCCTTGCAGCGCAGCCCAGTGGCCGAATAACACACGCTTATCGTGCCAAGAAGAGTGAAGCAAATTGTACCAGGCGAGCAAATTCTGTCCAGGGGCTTCTCGCTGACCCAAGGCATTATTTAATACAACTGTACCATCAGGCTCGCAAAAACGAATATTGGTGATCACTTCAGCCAAGTCGGCATCATTTTTAATAGCACTTATTTTACCCAAACGCCTTAAAGGCTCGATGGCTGCCACCAGGGTTTTTGGAGCTTGATGAAAGGCCTGAGTTAAGGTTTGGCTACGCTGACAAAAGACCTCAAACGGCATACCCGGCGGAATGCCCCCGTGTACACACACAAGGGTATCGTCTTGCAAATTTAAAGAAAACGTCTGCTGGCAAAGCCAAGTCCATAAATGTTCTCGATCTTTTGCGACTAACACCGCGTCTAAGGTATCGCTTGATTTTTTGGCGTACAAACCCCAAGCGCGACCGAGCAGATGAAGATCATGATTGCCCAGTACGGCCTGGCAGTTTTTCGCCTGACTTGCAAAACGTAAGACTTCGAGCGAGCCCGGCCCGCGATTAACCAAATCACCTAAAAAAATCAAACGATCGGCATCTGAGTAATGAACAGCCTCCAGCAAAGCCATTAAACTTTGGTAGCAGCCTTGTACATCGCCAATCACAAAGGTTTTCATGATTCGTATCCTCGCACCCTTTTTCTGGGCTTACAATCTAGGGCGTGTCCCTAAAGTTGTTTTATTTAATGCAACTTATCCGGATCGAACAAGGCAAACATCGGAATATCAATTTCCAGCTCGCTGCCATCAGCCGCTTGCATTTCATAGGTGCCCTGCATGGTGCCAATAGGTGTGTCAATCATGGCTGAACTTTGGTAACGGTATTGTTCGCCCGGTTGGATGGTCGGCTGCTCGCCGACCACGCCCACGCCTTTAACTTCGTACACGTCGCCCTCAGCATTGGTGATCCACCAACGCCGGCCTAATAATTTCACTGCCACATCACCGCAATTGACGATCGCAATGTCATATTCAAAAACATACTGATCTTGTTCAGGGTCAGACGCCTCAGGCACGTAATGTTTTTCAACCAATACATCGATTCGATAAGGGGTTTTATTTTTCATGCGCTTTAATACCGTTACTAAGCTGAACAAATTCATCCACCGAGACTCTTTCAGGTCTTAAGGTGGGGTCGATGCCGGCATTTTCAATAAGCTTAATATCACAAAAATGTTTTAAGTTATTGCGCAGTGTTTTTCGCCGCATGGAAAAAGCTTGCTTAACCAGCGCTTCAAAGTGTTTTTCATCGCGCGCATTGCGCTCGCTTTTACCACGGGGCACACCGCGCAAAATCGCCGAGTCCACTTTGGGCTCAGGCTTAAAGGCACTTGGCGGCACATCCAGCATATAGGTGACTTTAAAATAATACTGCAACACCACACTCAAACGGCCGTAATTATTTTCACCGTCTTTGGCACAAATGCGTGCCGCCACTTCTTTTTGCAGCATCACATGCACATCCTGCAGGCGATCAATCATTCTGGCCAAGGTAAATAAAATGGGCGTGGAAATATTGTACGGAAGATTACCCACCACGCGCAGTGGCTCATCGGGCTTGAAGGCTGCAAAATTAAACGCCAAAACATCGCCTTGGTGAATCGTAAGTTTTTCAATGGGTTTAATGTGCTCTATCAAATACGCAATCGCATCGCGGTCAAGCTCAATGGCATCTAAATGATTCAAGTGTGGCAATAAAACTTGTGTCATCGCACCCAGACCTGGACCGATTTCCAACATCACGTCATCGGCTTTGGGTGAAATGATTGCGACAATATCGTCCAGTACTTGTCGATCTTTTAAAAAGTTTTGACCAAAACGTTTTTTGGCGCGCGGTTCAAATGACATTAGCGACCCAAAATAATTTTCTGCGCAAGCTCGAGTTCCTCAGGTGTATTGATTTCCAAGGTACCATGTGGAATGGGGCAGACTTTAATTTTATACCCATGCTCTAACACACGAAGCTGCTCTAGTGACTCTGCGGTTTCTAGCGGTGTTTGTTTTAAAGTCGTGTACGTTTTTAAAAAGTCGGCACGAAAGGCATAGACACCCATGTGATTCAACACCGGTGCATAATCAATCTCTTGGCGAAAGTAGGGAATGGGCGAGCGTGAAAAATACAAAGCATAGCCTTGCTGATCATAAATCACTTTCACGCGGTGCGGTGTAAAGTAGGCTTTTTCCATGTCCAATGGATAAGCCACCGTGGCCATATCCGGCATTTCACCCTCTAAATACGGCTGCAATAAACGTGTGAGCATATCAGGCTCGATAAAGGGCTCATCACCTTGAAGATTAATGACCACATCCATGTCAGGATACATCGTCGCCACAGCAGCCACGCGATCGGAACCCGTGGGTAAGCTTGGGTCTGTCATCACAGCCTTCCCGCCAAAGCTTTCAACCGTTTTTATGACTTCTTCGCTATCGGTCGCCACCACCAATTCATTGATGTGCGGACAATCTTTTGCCCCTTCATAGGTGTGCTGAATAATCGGCTTTGTACCGAGCATTTGTAGCGGCTTGCGTTTCAATCGTGTTGACGCAATACGTGCTGGAATCACACATAATACTTTCATTTCAACTCCTAGCCCAATCTGGCTTTCGTTTATTTACGTTTAAAAATGATACGCAATATTCAAAAAAATGCGCTGAATGCGCGGCATCGTACTTTTCCAAACTTCAGCATTGGGATCACTCCCTGTTTTTTCTGTTTGGTACCAAGTATAACTATAGCCAAGGCTACTCGACCAATGCGTATTGAAATGATACTTCAAGCCTAGACCAAGCTCGCCGCCCCAACGATTGAAATCATGTCCTGCCTCAACACTCGTTGTATTGTTATATGTACTGTGTCTGAAGAAGCCACGCTCTAAACCTAAAATAGCAAATGGTGTGAAGTGATCATTGATACGCCAGCCCGGTAATATTTCTAGGCCTGCATTCCAATAAAACTTTTTCGTCGAATTGTGCGTTGTACCATAATGTGTATGCTTTGCATTATCGTAGGTCACATTGATCTGTGCGGCGAGGTCAAGCGCACGATAAAGATAATCATAGCCAAGCAAGAGCCCCGGTGTAATGCCTCGATCATTGTCGGTGCCTTTCATTACCGTATACGGTGAGGATTTCAAGGTCACGCGATTATGAAACCCCGTCATTTGATACGCGCCTTCAAGACCGACATAAAAGCCACCATGATTATTGACTATCGTTGATCCCGCATAAACGGTACTCATACCCAACACGATTAAAGTTGCAGATAGCGCTTTTAGCATGGGTTTCACCTCAAATGTTTGTGATTTGAGTATACCGGGTTTACTTGAAATTTAAACCTCATGTTTAGGTAACATCCCTAAAGTCGTTGCTGACACAGCCATTCAAGTTGTTTATAAAAAAAGCCCCTATTAGGGGCTTTTTTTATATCAGCGAAAAGCGCTGGGTGATGATTACATCATGCCGCCCATGCCGCCCATTCCACCCATGCCGCCCATACCGCCGCCAGCAGGTTCTTCTTCTCTTGGCATGTCAGTGATCATGCACTCAGTAGTCAGCATCAAACCCGCGATCGACGCCGCTTTTTCAAGTGCTGTACGTGTCACTTTCGTTGGATCTAAAATACCCATTTCGATCATGTCACCGAACTCGCCTGTCGCTGCGTTGTAGCCGTAGTTACCTTTGGCTTCCAAAACTTTGTTCACAACCACAGCCGGCTCGTCGCCCGCATTTTTAGTGATTTGACGCAAAGGTGCTTGAAGCGCACGACGTGCGATCGCAATACCCATGTCTTGATCGGCATTGTCACCTTTGACTTTTTCAATGGCTTGCATCACGCGAATCAGTGCAACACCGCCACCGGCAACCACGCCCTCTTCAACTGCAGCGCGTGTCGCATGCAAGGCATCATCCACACGCATTTTCTTTTCTTTCATTTCAGCTTCAGTTGACGCACCCACTTTGATCACTGCAACACCGCCGGCTAATTTTGCCAAACGTTCTTGCAATTTTTCTTTGTCGTAGTCAGAGCTTGTGTCTTCGATGTGTTTGCGAATGCTTTCAACACGCGCTTTAATCGCTTTGCCGTCACCTTCACCATCGATCACTGTAGTTTCATCTTTTGTGACCACAATACGTTTGGCGGTACCCAAGTCTTCAAGTGTCGACTTTTCAAGGCTTAAACCGATTTCTTCAGAAATCACTTTACCGCCTGTCAAAATCGCGATGTCTTCCATCATGGCTTTACGACGATCACCAAAACCTGGTGCTTTCACCGCACACACTTTTACCGTGCCGCGCATATTATTCACAACCAAGGTTGCCAAGGCTTCGCCTTCGACATCTTCAGCAATGATCAATAAAGGATGACCTGATTTAGCCACGCCTTCTAACACGGGCAACATTTCACGGATATTAGAGATTTTCTTATCAACCAATAGAATGTAGGGCTTTTCAAGCTCGACAGACATGGTTTCTTGGTTGTTAACAAAGTACGGCGATAAATAACCGCGATCAAATTGCATACCTTCGACCACTGATAATTCGTTATCAAAACCCGAACCCTCTTCAACCGTGATAACACCTTCTTTGCCGACTTTTTCCATCGCTTTTGCAATGATTTCACCAACAGAAGCATCAGCGTTCGCTGAAATCGTACCCACTTGGGCAATCGATTTATTATCAGTGCAAGGTTTAGACAAGCTTTTTAAATGCCCAACCGCCGCTTGAACAGCTTTTTCGATACCGCGTTTGATATCCATTGGGCTCATACCCGCCACAACGGCTTTTTCACCTTCAAGCACAAATTCACGCGCCAAAACCGTGGCCGTTGTTGTGCCATCGCCAGCTTCGTCTGCTGTTTGAGACGCCACTTCTTTGACAAACTGTGCGCCCATGTTTTGAAGCTTGTGTTCAAGCTCTATTTCTTTAGCCACAGTCACGCCATCTTTGGTCATCAACGGTGCGCCGAAAGATTTATCAATCATGACATTACGGCCTTTTGGACCCATAGTCACCGCAACCGCATCAGCCAAGACATTCATACCAATGATCAAATGACGGCGCGCTTCTAATCCATGTTCTACTAATTTAGCACTCATAGTTTTCTCCCCAATTATTCTTCAATACCCATGATGTCTTCTTCACGCATGACAACGAATTCTTTGCCATCGATTTTGACATCCGTACCGGCATATTTACCAAACCAAACCATATCGCCCGCTTTAACTTCAACAGCCACCAAATTGCCATTGTTGTCATGCTTGCCTTTACCGGCTGCGACCACCTTGCCGCGGCTTGGTTTTTCTTTTGCATTATCAGGAATCACGATGCCACCGGCCGTCACTTCTTCTTCAAAACGTTCGATCAAAACACGATCGTGTAATGGTCTGAAATTCATAGGTTTTTCCTCCAATTGTACAGTGAGTATTAGCACTCAGTGTCTGAGAGTGCCAATCATAGGTGATATGGGGTTGAGGTCAAGAAATTTCAAGGCCTGCGGCGATAAACCAAAAAATCTTTTGTTTGGTCGGACAAATAATAACCAGCCGCGAATTCACGGTACCTTGGAAAACGGCGCAGTATGTCATTGTAGTGTCGTTTCCTAAAGAAAATGATCAGTTTAGGGCGCGTACTTTCCAGGGAATCAAAAAACAAATTTTCGGCTTGCCTCACCCAGTAGTGCTGTCTAAGCGTCAACTTACCTTTAGCTTCAAGCTTTGGTATCGCCGGCATAAATAGCAGCGAGGGTGTTTTGATCGCTGAGTAAAGCCCAGGGTAATTGTTCCAAAGCACTTCATTTAAACCAATGTTCTCATCCGCCATCAACACAGCACCCTGCTCAACGTGCATTTTTTTGGGTATTTTCAATAAGCGTACATATACGCTTTTATTGCTGTTGGCTAAGAAAACACCGGTGTAGTTTACTTTTAGGATGACTGAAAGCACGACAGCTATCATAAAAAACAGACTAATAATCAGCATAACCGTTGATTTAAGCTCGCGCCCAAACGCAAAACCTTTCGCTTTTAAGTCGGCATAGTAATGTCCACAGGTTAAAAATAACATTGCCGTCATGAGAACAATAAAAGGATAAATATGGTAATACCAGGCTTTGTGCTGAATAAAATATGCGCCCCATAAATAGCCTGCAGCTGCAATTAAGCAAACACGAGCAAACGGACCTTTTAGGTGGCGCAAAGCCACACAGGCGAAAAGGAACGCGGCTATCCAAGCGAGACAGGCATTGTAGGAAAGCAACAAAGTCCAACTCGCTTGCCAGAAAGGCAAATAGAGCGTTGTCACCAGCGGCAACATTTTCGTGTAGTACTCTGGTGTAAAATAAGCGATCAAAACCAGGTAAAGGCAGCCCAACACAAAAAAGCTAACCAGCTCGACGCTCAAAAGCACCCGCAATCTTCTGGCGCGAACAGCCGCATAAAATTCAACCAACAATAAAGGCAGCAAAAAGTAAGGCTTAAGAAAAAAACCTAAGGCAGCAAAGCCAATCACAAGTCCTCGCATCAAGGGGCTTACACTTTTCCCCGTTAACGCGACCGAGCGCATACAAAAATACGGCACAGAAAAAACGATCGCGAAACATTCTCGCTCACCAAAAATCGTGCCGCTGAGCAAAAAATACCCCACACACAAACCCAAGATAATCGCCTGATATTCTTGAATCGACTTGAGCGATTGCTTAATAAAGCGCGCCGAAAGCCACAAAGAGGCAAGGCCGACCAAGTAGTAAAAAAGCAAAAGACTCGCGTGCAAAGAGAGCTGAAAAAGTTTGCTCAGACCTATAATAAGAAAACCCAGCCAAAGGATTAAAGGTGGGTTCGTTTCAGCAAAGTCGTAATAGTAACGCCCGCCATGAAGCATACTCTGCCCACAATGCAAAAGCCAAGAAGCGTCCCAGTTCATTAAGCTGTAGGTTTGTATGAAAGTGCTCGCTATGACAATCAAGACGATCCAGGGCAAAATCCGCAATAGACTCATCACCTAGGCCCAAACTTAAACATCACTAGCTTTAAAAAATGCGTAAAAAACTTAAGTATTTCACGAAAAGATAATTTACTTTTACCGTGCAAGCGATTACCAAATTCAATGGGCACCTCCACGATCTTTGGTTTTTTAAGCTTAACCATTAGCTCAAGACCAATTTTGTAACCAATCGGGCTTAGGGTATTTTTCACAGCGGCATAGTCACTCTGACGCAAAGCAAAGAAACCCGACAAAGGATCATTAATGCGCACAAGACAACGGCCCAACTGTTTGGCAACCCAAGCATTAATATGCCTTAGTCCGCTCCACTGTTCGTCGATTTTGGCTGAATGCACATAGCGGGAACCCAAAACCATATCCGCCCTTTCAAGTACCTCAACCAGTGCCGGAATTTTCTCTGGCGGGTGAGAAAGATCAGCGTCCATGCACAACAGGATATCACCCAAGGCTTGATTAAAACCTTCAATCACAGAAAGGCTTAAGCTTCGATTCGCTTTTCGTACCTTAAGCTTTAACCAGGGATATTGTGCTTGTAATGATGCAACAATAACTTGTGTGTCATCCCCCGAGTCATCGTCAACCAAGATCACTTCAAAGACTGAAAACTCAGGAGCAATACTTGCCAAACGCTCACACAACGGCGAAATATTCTCTGCCTCTTGATAGCAAGGAATAATGACGGAGAGTCGCTGTTGCTTTAAATTTTTCATGGATACACACTAGCCTAAAAATTTAGGATGATCCAGCGCTTATTAACATAAGAAACAAATACCACCAAGGATGATTTTTAGACCGTGTGGCAATCATGTCCGCGTTTAAACGCACGATGATCCAATCAAAAATATAAACCGCTCGAATAAACCCCGGGTAGTCCTCCAAGCTTAAGCCGCCAGCGTTTAAAAAATGATTTAAATCATCTTGATAAATCAAGCTGCGCTCGTAACGAAAGCGTGTCGAGAATGCTTCAAGTTTTCCAGGCGCAATCAAAAACCCTTTCCTGTCAACGAGCCGAACCAAAGACGACCATGCCTGGGCTAAGTGTGTTTGAACAAAGGGCTGGGCCTTAGGAAATAATTGCTGGGTGTAGACAAGGTATAATGGCTGAAGTTTCGATAAGGGCGCTTTTTTAAGCAGCCCTTCACACTCATCAACCAATGATTGATGCACGAGATAATGCTTGGATGATGCTTTAAAGTGCTCAATGGCTTGGAGCAGCTCATCTGCCTCATTTGCACGCCCATCGTTTACATTGCTTAAAATCAACCATGCTCTAGCTAAATACTGCCAAGCCTTTTCAGCCTCAAGAACGTGCTCTTTCGCCCAATAGCTTATATGAAATTCTGCGGGCATTGCAGGGTGCTTAATCGACAGGCCCTGTGTCGCAGACAGCAAAGACAAGGTGGTCATCGCCTGAGTCATTACAGGCTTTTGAGTTTTTCTGCTCTGCTCAATATCCCCTTTTGCTAAAGTTTTGAGTAATAAAATAGCATCCTCACGTTTAAAGTCTTTAACGCCTGCTTTAAGATATTTTTTGGCTTGAGCTTTGAGCTCAGAATCACGCATTAAGCGAAGTATTTGTGCGGGTTTTCTATCTAAGAAAGCTAACGCTTGAGTTGCGTTAATTAGTGCTCTTGAAAGCGCTGGCGATACGTTTTTTTTCGCACATTGTTCTTCAAGGTCATAACGCAAATTAACCAAGGCGATGGTGTGGGGCGTATACTGCTCATCGTGCAATAAAGCGACCTCGTCATCTCCCGTGAGCCTACCATCGTAAAAATCTTCAAAAATTCGTCCAACGCCTTTCATGCCGAAATCGCAAAGCTCGGCGGCACGCAGAGCACCCATGCTCGCGGCACCATAGACAGGAATGCCTTGGCCCATCACCCACAAAATTTCTTTGTGCCACACACTGGCTTGCTCATAAAAATAGCCGTCGATAATCGCGATCGCTTTCGGTTTTAATCGAGCCGCTGATAACAAATCACCACAACGCACCGGTGGAAAACACAACGCACAATCTAGTATGGCTTCAACGTCTTGGTGTGCAATACTGGGCCCTGAAAAAACAATAATGTTATCGCTCAGCAAACTCATTTTTAACGCTGGCTCCCAAAAACAAAACCCGGTATTAAGACACTGACAACCCAAATGCCCAAAGCATCAAGCTGCCGATTCATAAAGATCAACTCGTCAAAACCAGCTTTAGACAGCAACGTCGTTAGCTCAGAAAAGCCGGCCTCATCTTGAGAGAAACCCTGTGTTTCTTCGATAGACTGAAAGGACAAGGTGCCAAGCTGTGAAACCGCTTGACCACCCTGAACTGCTTGAAAGCCTTTTTGATAATAGTGAGGGAAAATATCATCGCGGCTACCACTGGTGATCGCAACCTTTGCTTGAATCGCTTCTGTCAGGGATCGCATAAGCGCGTGATTTCGAGTAAAACTTGCACCACTACCCGAAAAACAATCCTGTCGCCCTAAGCCTTCAGAACTTATCGTACAATAAAAGCTTGGCACCCCGGCTATGCAGTGAATATCCCAAACACGAACCTGAAAGCCTTTAGAAGCACATCGGTTTATCCAATGACATAAAGCGGGATCATCAATGGTGCTAATATCAAGCTCATATTGTCTTTGTAATTTAGGTAGGCGAGCATTCCACGCCGTAAGCGCATGGCGCTCAATGGCTTCAAACATGGCATGGCAGGCGGCAAAGTACCGTGTTTCACCACCACCCATTCCATTACTGCTGATGTGAAAATAACTAAAATCAGACCGCTCAACACTAGAGTCTATATCAAACACATTTTGGGGCACAAAAAGAGCTTGTGTGTTTTTTCGATGAAGGCGCTCAGCCAAAACCCAAGCGAGAGGTTGATCATGAATATTACAGAGAAAAGCACTCTGGCAAAATAAAGCTGGATCGACCAAGGCATGTTCATCTTTTAGCGCATTGTAAGCCCCATGAAGCAAGGCTTTGGGAGGGTTCTCTAAGCAATCGCTCTCAACAGCCTCCATCAATGCGGACAATTTCGCTTGTTCAGCTGTTTGCCCTTTTCCCAAAGCTACCGATAAATGCTTCGCTTGTGGGCGTATGGCTGAAAAAACGGGCAGACCGATAGGGTCTAGGCGGGTCAAGTCAGCCAGCCTTGTTACACCAAACGTTTGCCTTTGCTCAAGCAACTTTGTTAAACAAGGCTGGCTCAAAATAGTGATTAGCTCAATTGATCCACTAAATCATTACTGGTAAAGACAGGACCAATAACGGGCGTACTAAAATGCACGACATCCTCTGCTAGATCTTGTGTTAATGCGCAATTAAACGATTGTGTTTTCATGGGATAAACTCCTTTAGTATAGAACCGTATTATTTTTATGCGCGTATTCTAGCAAAAACCCGATGAAAATCGCAATCATTCCTCTAACTTTTTAGCTGAAACACGAATAGCGCCTCGCAACAAAGGGGAAGCCTCACAAAATGGCATACCCTCAAAACCAGCAAGCACCGATTTTAAATTAGCATCGCTATCAGGCAAATGTGACGTTGATAAGATACTACCGTCGCTCGACGCTTCAAAGTGAAAACCCTTAAATGCCGTATTCGCGATTTTTTGAATCATATCAGTCGTTTTAATACCCAGCGAATCATCCATAAACTCAGCCTGTGTTTTACGCAAAATATACATCAAGTTTTCCATGTCATTGAGCTTGCTGGTCGTTTTTTTTGAACGCGGGTAAAACTCAAGCAGTGTTGGATAGGCCAAGCTGTAATAAATTGGATTATCCGGCGCGTCAGAAAATACATTAAGATAATCTTGGTAAGCAAACGTTGGCGCATAACGCAAGCCATAGACATCAACAAAAATTTTACTGAGCATATCAACCGGGCCTGGCTCGTTTTGTGTTGCGATACGAAAGCCCGTGGCACTGCCCAAGGCCAGCTGATAGATATGGCTAATCGTATCCAACAAGTACGGGTTCTGCTTCAAGTTTTTTTGATTGATGATGCACGAATAAGCATAATCAAAGACCACCTGATTTCGTAATCCTGACGTTTTATTTAAAACCACGCTGGCTAAGTACTCACGAAACAAGCGCCATTTAAATTCTTTTTTCTCTTTTAACCAATCTTCGCTAAAAAACAACACATCAACAGTCCAAGCGGGCGAGAGTGTTTGCTTAGTCATGATTTCATGAAAAATGCGATATTGATCCGCCAGATCAATGGGCGGGTCACCTTTAAGTGCAAACGTACGCTGTAATTTTCTAAAGTAGGTTTTATCAGAAAATTTTGACAGAAGAAAAAAACTTCTAGCGCCGGCAGAGATGGTCCATACCTTACCTAAGTGCGCAGAGCTTTTAACATCTAAGGCGGTCCATAAAGCAAAAATGGACCCTGCTTTCATGTATTGAAAAGGGGTTGCTTGGCCGCCTTCTAACTCAATAAACAGCTCCAAGGAGTGATCAAGCACGACACCCATTGGCATCGCGTGCGTATACGATAAGGCTTTAGCGTAGTGTGGATCCAGACTGGGATCATTCAATGACACAACCCCACCTCTAGTGCGAGGCAAATTAAGCTGGCCTTTATCCAGAATAGCCTCGCCCCAACGGTATCTTGCTTTGTAGAGTTTATAATCGTCAGAAGGCGATAACTCATCAATGGCATTTGCAAGTTCAGGGTTCGCTTGCTTAACAAGCGTTCGCGCTTCTTTCCATGTTAAGACATCAACCGCGAGTGTATTATTTGAATCCGTCATAGGATAATGCCGCTTCCTTTTCACACGACATTCTGACAGTTTTTTAAAGCCCTGCCAATCTCAGTTGAAGGTTTCAAGAAGGCCGTAAAACCTTCCCTGGCGGCTCTTGGCGTAGAGAAACTACTCAACCTTATGGATCACAAGGCTATTGGTGCCACCATCAACACCCAGTGTTGCGCCACGCGTTACAATGACACGATCACCAACCTGAAGTCGCCCCATGTTTTTTAAATGTGCGATAGCTTCATTCAATGGATTGCGATGCTCATCCAAAGACAGGTCGAAGAAAATCGGGAAAACATCGCGATACAGCGCCATTTTGCGCTGAGACCCAATATTGCGAGTCAGGGCAAAAATCGGTGTACCCGTGCGGATACGAGACATCCAGCGCGGCGTTGAACCGGACTCGGTGAGCGCAACAATGGCTGCGACATCCAAATGGTTAGCAACATAGGTTGCTGCCATCGCGATAGCTTCATCCACTCGCTCAAAGTGGCATTCAACACGATGACCGGAGACTTTTGTTTCGGGTTGACGCTCAACCGCATCACAAATACGGGTCATAGCAGCAACCACTTTAACCGGATGTTTGCCTACAGCGCTCTCTGCTGAAAGCATAATGGCATCTGTATTATCTAAAACCGCATTGGCCACATCCGAAACCTCAGCACGCGTAGGTACCGTGCTTTCAATCATAGACTCCATCATTTGCGTGGCTGTGATGGCAAGCCTGTCAAACTTACGCGCGCGACGAATAATTTTCTTTTGCACCGCGGGCACTTCCGCATCACCGATTTCAACGGCCAAGTCCCCGCGCGCGACCATGACGGCATCAGAAGCCTTAATAATCTCGTCGAGATTTTCAACCGCTTCGGTACGCTCAATTTTTGCAACGATGTGCGCATCACCGTTGGCTTTTCGAATTAACTCGCGCGCTTCTTCAATATCACTGGCATCACGCGGAAATGACACGGCGATATAATCTGCACCCAGCCCTATCGCCGTAACGAGGTCTGCTTTATCTTTATCCGTGAGTGCTTTTGCTGATAGGCCGCCGCCTTGTCGGTTAATGCCTTTATTGTTGGAAAGCTTGCCGCCCACCTCGACACAACACGCTATACGTGTTCCCTCAACGCGCTCAACATTCAGGGTTAGGCGACCATCATCCAGCAATAAAACATCACCCGGGCTGACATCATTGGCCAAAGTTTTATAGTCCACACTCACGCAGCTGTCATCGCCGGCATTTTCATCTAAGGCGGCGTCAAGTACAAAGCGTTGACCTGCAGTCAACTCAACCGAACCGTTTTTAAAACGAGAAACACGAATCTTAGGCCCTTGTAAGTCGGCCATGATCGCCACTTCACGACCAAGTCTGTCAGAAGCTTGCCGTACCAAAGAAAAACGCTTGGCGTGCTCTTCTCTACTGCCGTGGGAAAAATTCACACGAAAGACGTCCGCACCGGCGTTCATCACACCGAGCAGACTGTCTAGGGAGTCAAGAGATGGGCCGAGCGTAACAATGATTTTTGTGCGCTTCATGATCGGCCTCCTGGCACCAGAAAACTTAAGCTTTTGCGTTCAGTGCTTCTATGGCAGGGAGTGTTCCCGCTTCAATAAATGCAAGAAATGCCCCACCGCCCGTTGAAATATAATCAATCTTATCGGCAATATCATATTTCTCAATGGCCACCAAGGTATCGCCGCCGCCGGCCACGCTGTAAGCTTTTGACCCAGCAATGGCTTTCGCTAAACACTCCGTGCCGAATGAAAACTGATCGATTTCAAACGCGCCCACAGGGCCATTCCATAAAATAGTGCCGGCTTCTTTCATCAAACCCGCATACGTTTTAGCGGTATCAGAACCGACATCAAAAATCTTTTCACCTTCACCAATTTGACCGATGCTTTCTTCAAAGGCTTCTGCATCGTTTCGCATTTTCTCAGCAACCACCACATCAGTCGGCAAGGGCAGCTTGGCATTTCTTGCCATCATCTTTTCTTTCACCGTTTCTGCAGCGTCGAGAAGCTCTTCTTCATACAGAGAATCGCCGATATCATAGCCTTCCGCGGCTAAAAACGTATTCGCGATACCGCCACCGACAATCAAAGTATCGACCTTGTCAGCCAAGGACTCAAGAAGCTTCAATTTTGTTGAAACCTTTGAACCACCCACAACAGCAATTAGCGGGCGCTTAGGTTCATGCAGCACTTTTTTTAGGGCTTCAATTTCTTTCGTGAGCAAAGGCCCTGCGCAAGCCACGGAAGCAAATTTTGCCACACCCACTGTTGAGGCCTCAACACGGTGCGCCGTGGCAAAGGCGTCCATCACAAACACATCACACAAATTTGCGAGCTTTTGTGAAAGCTCGGCATCGTTGGCGCGTTCACCATAATTAAAACGGACATTTTCAAACAACACAACTTCGCCTTCGCCAAGATCAAAAGGTTTATCGAGATAATCTTGAATTAAGCGGACCTCTTGCCCTAGAAGCTCGCCTAGACGAACAGCAACGGGTGCCAAAGAAAACTCATCAGGCGTGGCGCCTTCTGCAGGACGACCCAAGTGAGACATAACCATGACACGAGCATTAGCCTTGATAGCTGTTTTGATCGCGGGTAATGCTGCCTTAATGCGTGCATCACTAACAATTTGCCCATCTTTCATGGGTACGTTTAAGTCTTCGCGCAATAAAACGCGTTTATGTTTGATATCGACATCGGCTAACGTCAGCACGAACTTCTCCCTTATGTGTCGCAATGTTAAGGCATTCTGCCGGGTTTCTTTGGGCGATGCAACACGTCGGAAAAGGTTTTATCGCATGCCCATCATGGCCAAACTGGTATCCAACATACGGTTAGCAAATCCCCACTCATTGTCATACCAGGCACACACTTTCACAAGGTTGCCCTTAACGCGGGTTAAGTCGCCGTCCACAATAGACGAAGCCGGGTTGTGCTTAAAATCGATCGAAACCAAAGGTTCTTCATTAAATTGCAACACGCCTGCCATCGCCCCTTGCGAAGCGGCCTTTAGCGCCTCATTAATCTCTTCAACACAGGTTTCTCGAGAAGCTTCAAAGGTTAAATCAACAACAGAAACATTCGCGGTTGGCACGCGCATCGCAAAGCCATCGAGCTTACCAGCAAGCTCTGGCAACACTAAGCCAACGGCTTTAGCTGCCCCAGTTTTTGTTGGGATAATTGACTGCGTGGCACTTCTGGCGCGACGCATATCTTTATGTTTGGCATCAACCAAACGCTGGTCTGCTGTGTACGCATGCACCGTATTCATCAAGCCCTTCTCAATACCGACAGTGTCTTGCATGACTTTAGCCACCGGTGCCAAACAATTCGTGGTGCAAGATGCATTCGAAACAATAATATCGCCAGGCTTTAGCGTGTGATGATTAACGCCATACACAATCGTAGCATCCACATCCTGGCCTGGCGCAGAAATTAACACTTTTTTAGCGCCGGCTTGAATATGCTTCATCGCACCTTCTCGATCGCAAAAGGCGCCTGTGCATTCATAAACCACGTCGATACCGAGGTCTTTCCAGGGTAATTTTAAAGGATCACGCTCTGCCGTGATAACCACCTCATGACCGTTGACATACAATTCGCCGTCGATCGTTTCAACTTTGCCAGGAAAAATGCCGTGTACTGAATCGTATTTTGTGCTTAAAGCAATGGATTCTAGGCCACTGACATCATTGATAATCACCGAATCGATATCGCCCATACGGCCACTTTCAAAAATAGCCCGCAAAGCCATGGTTCCAATTCGACCATAACCATTAATCGCAATACGAATAGACATTATTTTCTCTTTCCTTATAAAGTATTAATTTTTTCGACAATATTCTCGACAGTAAAACCAAATGTTTCAAATAATTGCTCGGCTGGCGCAGAAAAACCAAAGCTTTCCATACCTATCACGCAGCCATTCAAACCCACGAAACGGTACCAAGTCTCTGGGCTTGCCGCCTCAACCGCAACACGCTTAGTGATAGACGCAGGCAGTACCGCTTCTTGATAAGCAGGGTCTTGCGCTAGAAAAACTTCAACACAAGGCATCGAGACCACGCGCGCTGAAAGACCTTGGGCTTCGAGCGTTTTTGCAGCCTCAATAATCAGAGCCGCTTCCGAGCCTGTGGCCATCAACAAAACATCGGGGGTTTTACCCGCGCCCCAAACCACATAGCCACCGCGTTTAATGCTCTGTGCAACCGCGCGATCTCGTGGCAACTGAGGCAGGGCTTGGCGAGATAAAATTAAAGCGCTAGGCCCTTGCTGATACGCCAAAGCAGATTGCCAGGCCACCACCGTTTCCAGCATGTCGCAGGGACGCCAAACTTGCATCCCAGGTGTCGCGCGCAAGGTGCCTAATTCCATCACCGGCTGGTGGGTTGGGCCATCTTCACCCAAACCAATGGAGTCGTGCGTGAAGACGTAGATCACACGTTGTTTCATCAACGCTGACATGCGCGTGGCGTTCGCACAGTAGCTTTGAAATACCAAAAAAGTACCGCCATACGGCACAAACCATTTCGTCAGCGCCAAGCCATTCATGATCGCAGCCATAGCAAACTCACGCACACCATAGTGTATATAATTACCGTGAAGGTTTTCTAAGCTAAAGGGTTGGCAGCCTTTCCAGTTCGTATTGTTGGACCCGCTTAAATCTGCTGAGCCGCCTAGTAGCTCTGGCATTATCGGGCCCAACACATCAAGCACATCGCCCGACGCTTTACGCGTAGCCACTGTGATATCACTTGAAGCAATATCATCAAATAATTTTGCCAAGGCATCATCAACGGTTTGGGACAACTCACCACTCAAACGACGGGTGAGCTCCTGATGTTGTTCTGGGTATTGCTGTGCATATTTTTCACGAAGGCCTTGCCATTGCGATTCACAAGCCTGGCCTGCTGCTTTAGCATTCCAAGCCTCATAAATCGTTTCTGGAATCACAAACGGCTCGTACTGCCAACCTAATGCCTGGCGCGTTAACATTGTTTCTTCTTCGCTTAACGGAGAGCCGTGTGCTTTTGCGGTACCTGCTGCATTAGGTGCGCCATAGCCGATCGTGGTTTTACAGCATAAAAGACTGGGTTTTTGGGTTTCAGCTCGGGCCGCTTCGATAGCTGCACGAACAGACTCTGCATCATGGCCGTCAACGGCTTCAACCACGTGCCACCCATAACTTCGAAAACGCTCAGCCGTGTTATCACTAAACCATGGGGCCACCTTACCATCAATGGAAATACCGTTATCATCCCAAAAAACAATCAGCTTACCCAGGCCCCAGGTGCCGGCCAAAGAACAGGCTTCGTGTGAGATGCCCTCCATTAAACAACCATCACCCGCAAACACATAGGTGTGAAAATCGACCAACGCTAAACCGTCACGGTTCATGCGAGCGGCCATGATTTTTTCCGCCAAGGCCATACCCACTGCGTTGGCAAGCCCCTGGCCCAGGGGGCCTGTTGTCGTTTCAACACCGGGGGTATCCGCATATTCAGGGTGACCCGGCGTTTTAGAGTGCAATTGGCGAAAAGCCTTTAGATCGTCAATGGAAAGATCATAGCCTGTTAAGTGCAACAAGGCGTAGTGCAACATAGAACCGTGGCCGTTGGAAAGAATAAAGCGATCACGATTCGGCCAATCGGGGTTGGCAGGGTTATGCTTTAAATAGTCTCGCCACAATACCTCAGCAATATCAGCCATGCCCATCGGCATACCTGGGTGACCGGAGTTGGCCCGCCTAACCGCATCATTAGCCAAACAACGAATCGCATTGGCAAGCTCACGACGAGAAATCATGGGTAAAATCCACAGTGTTTTTGATGCAGCGACTATAACAAACTCTAGGCTTTATGAACAAGGCTTTGTTTGGACCCCAACCTTTGTGAGTGAACCCACTGAACCCACTGAATCCAGTATTGCGCTAACAGAGCCGTTTAGCTAGAATTGTGCCCCCATTGCACTGAGAATCGCGTCATGCCAAACAAGTTTTTATTCACATCAGAATCGGTTTCAGAAGGACATCCAGACAAAATCGCGGATCAAATTTCTGACGCCGTATTAGACGCTATCCTGTCGCAAGACCCTGCCGCACGTGTGGCTTGCGAAACGGTCGTAAAAACCGGCATGGCCTTAATCGGCGGCGAGATCACAACAAACGCCTGGGTAGACTTGGAAGCTCTCGCACGAAAAGTCATCCGAGATATTGGCTACACCAGTTCTGATGTCGGTTTTGATGCCGACTCCTGTGCTGTATTGAACGCCATTGGCAAACAATCTCACGATATTGCCATGGGCGTGGATCGTGATGATGATACACTGGGCGCGGGCGACCAAGGCCTAATGTTTGGTTATGCCAGCAACGAAACCGATGTGTTCATGCCAGCTCCGATCACCTATGCTCACCGCTTGATGGCTCGTCAAGCACAATGCCGAAAAGAAGGCTTGCTGCCCTGGCTTCGCCCCGATGCAAAAGCTCAGCTGACATTTAAATACGAAAACCACAAGCCGGTATCGATTGATACCGTGGTGCTATCGACTCAGCATGACGAAACCATTTCACAGAAAGATTTAATCGAGGCTGTACAAGAGCTCATCATTAAGCCGGTGTTGCCCAATGAGTGGCTCAATGAAAAAACGAAATATTTCATCAACCCGACGGGTCGATTTGTCATCGGTGGTCCTTTAGGTGATTGTGGCTTAACGGGACGCAAAATCATTGTCGACACGTATGGCGGTATGGCGCGCCACGGTGGCGGTGCCTTTTCAGGCAAAGACGCCTCGAAAGTTGACCGCTCAGCGGCTTACATGGCGCGATACATTGCTAAACAGATTGTCGCTGCAAAGCTCGCAGAGCGCTGCGAAATCCAGCTGGCTTACGCGATTGGCATAGCAGAGCCGGTATCGATTCATGTGGAAACCTTTGGCACGTCGAAGGTGGATTACGACAAATTGATTCGCGCCATCAGAGACACCTTCAAGCTCACACCCAGGGGCATTATTGAAACACTCGACTTGTTAAAGCCACGCTTTCAGACCACGGCAAGTTATGGCCACTTTGGCCGCACAGAAGCCTCGTTCACCTGGGAGTACTGCGATAAAGTCGATGCACTAAAAGCAGCGCTATGAGACAAACCAGATTATACGCACACGATCTGACACCAGAAAATCAACGTCTTGTATTACAAGATAAATCACACCACTACTTAAGCCGAGTATTAAGACTCACAGCCAACACTGAAGTTTGCTTATTTAACGGTAAAGGCTTTGAAGTACTTGCCAAAATTAGTGACATCAAAAAAAACGAAACACTCTGTGAGATTCTGGAATGCATTGATCGCAGCAATGAATCCCCTCTAAACATTCACTTGTTCCAAGCATTGGTTCGCAATGAAAAAATGGACTGGATTATCCAAAAGGCCACAGAGCTTGGCGTTAAAAGCATCACACCCATTGTGAGTGAATTTTGCCAAGTTAAGTTGCCAAAAGACCGACAAGAAAAACGAATCGCGCACTGGCAAGAGGTAATCATCAGCGCCTGCGAACAAAGCGAGCGCAGCCAGCTACCCACACTGAATGGGCCCGTGAGTTTTTCTGAGCTGCCCTTTAAAAACATTAAAACGGCGGTGATGCTCCATCCCCGCCAAAACAACCGCTTTGAACTAGAAAAAGAAACCCAGAATGATATTGCGATTTTCATCGGGCCAGAGGGCGGCTTTAGCGAAACCGAAATACACATGGCGGAAACGTTCGGTGTTCAATTTTGGTGCTTGGGTCCTCGTATTCTTCGCACAGAAACAGCAGGCCTTGCGGCTATCAGCGTCCTTCAATCACAGCTTGGTGATTTTTAATGGATGATACTTTGCAGGGCTTGCTAAGTAAAAACGATCTTGAGGGTGCGCTGAACCATCTAAACAAAGCCCTCAAATCACATCCTCATAACGCACAAATACTCAACCAAAAAAGCCTTATAGAAACGCGACTAGGTCTTGATGAAGCGGCCCAAAAAAGTCTAGAACAAGCGATCAAAGCCGACCCCA
This sequence comes from Gammaproteobacteria bacterium CG11_big_fil_rev_8_21_14_0_20_46_22, assembly GCA_002796245.1. Taxonomy (NCBI): domain Bacteria; kingdom Pseudomonadati; phylum Pseudomonadota; class Gammaproteobacteria; species Gammaproteobacteria bacterium CG11_big_fil_rev_8_21_14_0_20_46_22. The sequence continues at coordinate 39,726 of PCWT01000048.1, forward strand.
ATTATGCCGCAAGCTATAACCACTTAGGGCTTTGCTTTTTTCGACAGGGTCAATTTACACAAGCAGAAAATCAGTTTGAGCAGGCCCTTAAAAAACAAAGCGACTACACCGATGCTTTGTATAATTTATCCCTATGTTACCGCAAACAACAAAAATTGGATGCTTGCGCAGGCGCACTGACCGCCATATTAGAGGTTAATCCTGAGCACTTACCCGCTCACTTTTTATTTGCAAAACTGCTGCTAGAAAAGAAAGCGTGGGCGCTTGCCACCCAACGGCTTGCGATGATTTCTGATATCACACGCCATGACGAGAGCGTGCTAAGCGACATCATTGCGCTCTTATTATCCTACGATCGATTTTTGGAAGCTGAACGTTTTTGTGAAATTGCTCTTGAACGCATGCCTGAAAATACACACCTTCATTATAACTTAGGTGTAATTGCCTCAAAAAAGGGGCAGCCATCCAAAGCTATCCAGCATTATCTAGCCGCCATACACCATAAACCTGATTACTTTGAGGCCTTAAATAATTTAGGCGTGCTTTACATTGAAACACAACAAGTTGAAACGGCTAAATTCTATTTGGATAAAGCCCTGAGCCTTCGCCCTGATAATAAGGCGCTACAACACACACTGGCCGCCTTAGGTGGTGACAACACCGCAAGCGAGGCTTCGGCTGAATACATCAGCCAACTGTTTGACCATTACGCAGAGCACTTTGAAGAACACCTTGTGCACTCACTGGATTACTCGGCACCCAAAGTATTATCCGAGCTACTTTACAGCCACATAGAATCCAGACCCTCTGACTGGCTCATCGCCGACTTAGGCTGTGGCACCGGTTTAATGGGTGAAACCCTAAACGGCTGTGCGCGTTATCTGCATGGTGTCGACCTGTCTGAAAAAATGCTCCAGCAAGCCGAAAAAAAAGGCTGTTACGATGAACTCTCTCATTCACACTACGTCGACTTTTTGCATAAATACCCCGAGCACTTTGATTTAATTGTGGCTGCTGATGTCTTTGTGTACCAAGGCGACCTCACCCCCGCTTTTCGCGCCAGCATTAAAACCCTAAAACCCGGAGGATATTTTCTTTTTTCACTTGAAGAGTGCCAAGGTGAGTCTTTTTATTTGAGTAAAAGCGGCCGCTTTCATCATTCAAAGACCTACATTGAGCAGCTTACTAACCAGTTTGGTTTCGAGCTTGTCGCCAACAAACTGGCTCAAACACGAAAACAACATGAGCAGACAGTGGTTGGCCACTTGTTTCTTTTACAAAAACCCATCGCTTGACTTTTGACCCTGCCTCACCAAAAATGAGTCACTGTCGATTTAAAGGTGGGAACCATGCACAAAGCAATAAAGCTAACCGCATTGATCGGATTTTCGGGGCTCTTAGGTGCTTGTGCTCAGGCACACAAAGCAAGCAATATGCCGGTCAAAAAAACAGTGCCTTTAAACCAAGTGAATGAGATTGTTGTCACTGACGTCACTCAAGTTACCGTTCAAAAAACGAAAAGCCACCCCCAAATTAGCTTTATCACCAGGCCTGAACAAGCACCAGATATGCGCTTGTCCTCTGACCACCACCGTCTAACTATCGAGGGCAACTCTGCCTCTACGCACATCACTATTCAAGCCTCTGGCTTAACCCTTTTATCTGTCAATGATGTGAATCATTTGAGCGTTGGCCAAGGTCTTCGCATTAAATCCATGGCGCTCAACGATGTCGCACAGACGCGCATTCGTGGCACAGTGTATTTAGATAGACTGAGCCTATATAATCAAAGCCACCTTAACGCTTACGCAATCTGGCTGAAACAGCTTTCTTTATACGATCAAAGTACGGCGAACATCAACACCTTAAGCGCTAAAGAGTTCAACCTTGACATGCACGGTCAAACTCAAGCTGTTATCTCGGGTCATGCTAATGTTATGCAAGCTACGCTTTTAAACAACAGTAAACTAGCCGCCAAACGCTTTTACACGCAACGTGCTTTTGTCAAAGCGTTTGGGCATAGTTTCGCTCGCGTATCTGTGAGGAAAACGCTGTTTAGCTTTAATGAACCAACCAGCGTGATTGAATATTACGGCACACCAAAAGTGTATCGCCGAGCCCTTAACGGCAGCGCGACACTTCCCATGTCAAAAGAGGCGAGCTTTTAAAACTTGCCTCGCTGCTGGCAACAATTAGGCTTAATGAAAACTTCCACTCGACGATTATTCGCCATGCCGGTGAAATAGCGGTTACTGGAGACGGGGCGTTTCGTACCCATCCCTTTATAGCTCAAGGTTTGCGTTTGATTGGGCACACCGTATGCCCACAAATAACCTGCGACTTCTCGCGCCTGCGCCTGAGTGAGTGCCTTGGCATTTTTGGGCGGTAAAACGGTATCGGTGTACGCATGCACACTGATGTTGGCCTTAGGGTAAGACTGTATATATTTCCACAAAAAGTACTGTGTATAACGACCAATCGATGTCACCTCATCGCTGCCTGTCTCAAAAAGCTCATCGCTCGGTATGACAATCAAGGTGCCCTTGGCAGTTTTGACCATGTTCACCTGCTGCTTAGCTAGCTTCATTTGCAGCTTCGCCCGATGAATAACACAATCATTAGTGCGACCCTGTTCACAGGGATTTGAACTACAAGCAGACAGAACACTAGCCGCAGCCATCAATAACAGAAAACGCTTAAACACGGAATCACTCCTTATGTGTTCCTTAGAGTAGACTTTTTTGAGTTAAAAAAAAAGCGCTGCTTCTTATTTTTATTCAGCGCTTTAGAGTTTAGGCTCTGCTGACAGCAAGGGGGGGCCATCAGCAGAAGGGTTCGGATAGCTCGAAGGGTGGCGAGTATCCGGTATGTCGCATTTATTATTTTTATTATCCTGCGACAGCGTTAAGTTTACACCAGCTCCCCTGTTTTGATAGGTGTAAATTAACTTGTAAATATTGTAAGTTAATTTTTTGGGCAAAATTTAGTTGTTGGCGATCCTTGATAAAAGAGCCCCTGAATAATCAGGGGCTTGAAAGTTTAGATCGCATTATTATTACGCTTGAAGGGCTATAATTTTGCTTATAGCTGATTTGTTTTATGATTATTTTCAGCAAGCAGATCCTAATCCAAGCTTGAAATAAATTGTAGCCTTAATTTTAGATGCAAATTGCTGGGGTAAACTTTATCTCATCGCCATATTGCGTGAGAAAAGCCCTCACCGCCTCACCTCGGTGGCTAAACCCGGCTTTTTCCTGAGGTGAAAGCTCAGCCGACGTTTTTTTAAGGGCTGGCAGATAAAAAACCGGGTCATAACCAAAGCCATGATGACCCAGCGCTTGTGCTGCAATTTCGCCTCGCCAAACACCCTGAGCGAGCAGTGGCATAGGATCATTCTCGTCGCGCACAAAAGCCAACACGCAAACAAAACAGGCGCTTCGTTGCGGCTCGCCCTCTAAAGCCGACAATAGCTTTTCCCGATTTTCTTTATCACTTGAGCCAGGACCTGCATAGCGTGCCGAATAAATGCCGGGACCGCCCCCCAAAACATCGACACACAAGCCTGAATCATCCGCCAAAGCGGGCAAGCCGCTGCACTTGGCAGCGTACCGGGCTTTTAATATCGCATTTTCCACAAAGCTCAAACCCGTCTCTTCAACAGCCTCTTGTGTATAATCCGATAACAAACGAAGCTTTACGGGTAAAGTAGAGAGAAGCTCTGAAAACTCTTTCAACTTCCCATTATTGAAACTTGCTAAAACCCAAGCGTTGCACACCATCGCATACCCCGATTAAAATAGCACCGTAAAAAGTGCGACCTCAATGAGCTTAATTAAAATAATCGCGACCACGGGAGAAAAATCCAAGCCAGCAATCGAAGGGAGTATTCGTCGAATCGGACGAAGAATCGGGCGAACAATAGCATTTAACGCTTCAATAACGGGGTGAACGCCGCCTTGAGAAACCCAGCTTGCAATCGCAGTAATCAACAATATATAAAAATAAAAATCCATAATCTGCGAGACAAAACCAAAGAGCGCGATCAAAAGAAGATGTATCGGACTTCCTTGTGCCAAAATAAACGACTTAATCAAAACCAACACAAACACATACATCAATGCGGCCCAATCCAAGCCTTTTTTATAAGGCAGCACTTTATGAAATAATTTGATAGGAAATTGTGTTAATTTAATAACAAACTGAGAAAGCGGATTATGGTAATCAGCCCGCACCCATTGAAGTGCTATTCGCAATAACACAACAGCAATATAAAGATTAAACACAACCATAAAAATATTAAGGATTTCGAACATATGCTTTACTCCTGCATGTGGTTATCGTTTTGAAAGCTCAGCGCTCAGTTCACAAGCCCTATCACAAGCCGCTCGCATGGCTTTTTCAACCATGCCGAGCAAGCCATCTTCAGAAAATGATTGAATAGCGCGCTCAGTTGTACCCTTAGGCGAAGTGACTCGCTGGCGTAGTATCTCGGGCGGGTCGCCTGATTCCAAAGCCAATTTGGCGGCGCCAAATACCGTCTGAACAGTTAAGGCCTGCGCGGCCTTTTTATCAAGCCCAAGCTTCTCGGCCGCCTCTTGCATCGCTTGCATTAGGAAAAATACATAAGCCGGGCCGCTACCCGATAAGGCGGCAATCACATCGATTTTCGACTCATCATCGACCCATATTGTCATACCAACGGCGCGCATCAAGCTTTCTGCGAGTGTTTTTTCACGCGGAGAAACCTGTGAAGAGGCAAACAAACCGGTCGCACCTGCACGCAATAATGATGGGGTATTCGGCATGGCGCGAACAACCCCCACCTTACCACCCAGCCATTCGTTCAAGGTCTCTGTGGTCAAACCGACCGCCAACGAAATAACCAGGGGCTTTCGCTTTTCAACCATCGGGCGAATCTCTTCGCACAAAGCTCGCATGCCTTGAGGCTTTACACATAAAACCAGAACATCAACCTCAGAAACCAAGGCTTCATTTGAGGTGGCTGCATTGATAGAAAAACGCAAAGCAAAATTATCGCGCTTTTGCTCGCCGCGATTACTCACCCAGATCGCGCTTGGAGGATAACCGTCATCAATAAGACCGCCGACAATGCTATTTGCCATGTTACCCGCGCCAATGAAGCCTATTTTTTTCGTCATAATACAAAAAACTACACAGTGACGTTAACAAGGTCTGGTTGGGCAGATAAAACCGCATCAGACACATTAAATTTCTTAAAGTTTTCTTGAAACTTTTCAATCAAGCCAGCCGCGTTTTCTTCATACGCGCTGATGTTTCCATAATTTTTTCGCGGATCTAACAAGTTTGAATCAAGCGCTGGCAAGCTTTTTGGAATGGCCAAGTTAAATCCAGGCAAATGGTCGAACTCTGCCTTTTCAATGTCACCAGATAAAATGGCATCGACCACTGCGCGCGTTACCGGAATATCAAAACGTTCACCGCCTTGGCCATAGGCGCCGCCGACCCAGCCGGTATTAACCAAGTACACAGGGCAAGCTGCGTGCTGAACACGCTTGATCAACAGATCAGCATAGACCTGTGCCGGCCGCGGGAAAAACGGCTCACCAAAACAGGTGCTAAACGTCGGCTTGATTGGCTCAGACTGCCCAACCTCAGTACTTCCAACCAATGCCGTGTAGCCGCTTAAAAAATAATAGGCTGCTTGTTCGTGAGTTAAACGCGAGACCGCGGGCAAAACACCGTATAAATCACAGCACAAAAAGACAACCGCTTTAGGAATTCGCCCCTTATTTTCACCCACACGCTTTTCAATGTGTGTTCGAGGATAGGCGGCTCGCGTATTTTGCGTGAGGCTAGCATCATCAAAGACTGGATCATTTTGCTCATTAAGCACGACATTTTCCATGACAGCACCATGTTTAAGGGCCGCCCAAATCACAGGCTCTTTTTCAGCGGAAAGATTAATGCATTTCGCATAACAACCGCCCTCAAAATTAAACACACCCTTTTCACTCCAACCATGCTCATCATCGCCAATTAAATAGCGATTGGGGTCAGAAGACAGCGTCGTTTTACCCGTCCCCGATAAACCAAAAAACAAAGCCACATCACCGTCAGGGCCCATGTTTGCCGCACAGTGCATCGGCAAAACATCATGCTCGGTCAGTAAAAAGTTAAGCACTGAAAACATCGCTTTTTTCATTTCGCCCGCATAATGTGTGCCACAAACTAAAATACGGCGCGTTGAAAACTCAATCATCACCGCAGCATCAGAATTGACACCATCAACTGCAGGCTGTGTTTTCAAGTTTGCTGCATTGATTAGCGTCCAGCTTTCTTTAGCTTCGCTTTTTTCACGGATAAAAAGATTGTTAACAAACAGCGTGTGCCAGGCAAGCTCTGTTATCACAGTAACAGGTAAATGATGCTCTTCATCTTGGCCCACAGACAAATCTGAAACATACACCGCTTTATCGCTCAAAAAAGCCACCGCCTTTTGCCACAGCGTTTCGAATGTATCAGCATCAATCGCTTGGTTCACAGCGCCCCAATTAACAACATCAGCTGTCACCGTGTCTTTAACAATAAAACGATCTTTAGGCGAGCGCCCTGTTCTTGATCCCGTTTCGGTCACCAGGGTGAAATTACTGGCAACAACCCCCTCTTTATTGTTCAGAGCCTCTTGTACAAGCTGATCAACGGAGAGCTGTTCTTTACGGTGTGGAAATAATGTTCGAATACTTGGCATAGACTGTTTTAACCCCTTATTGTCCCTAATTGAGCTTTTGTATAATTTCGCATACAAATGGGTTTGTATGCGCTTAGTGATTCATCTAATCATTAAAAATAACCCGATGGTCCAGAAAGCCCCCATAAATAGTAAGCCTTCATTTTACACACTTTACCCCACTTGAAAACGCCATCAGTGGAGTTTTTGGCTCCCTAGACCATCACCAGCGACATCCTCGGCCAGGTCATCTGCCATGAAGGTATAATACTGATGACAAAAATCACAGCGAAGTGACATTTGCCCATCCTCTTCCAGTATTTGCTGAACTTCGTCAGTTGGCATTACCATAACCGCATTGCGCATTTTTTCCCGTGAGCAACCGCAATGAAACTGTAACGGCGTTGCGTCAAATAACCTGACATCATCTTGCTCATGAAACAGACGAAACACCAGCTGGTCAAAAGGTAAGCCCAATAGCTCTTTATCTTCAACCGTCTCACAGAACATGACAGCCTCATCCCAAAACGATGCCTCATCCATTTCGGGCAGGGCTTGAAGCAAAAAACCCGCAAACGTTTCACCGTCATCTTTTAACCACAGACGCGTTTTTAATTGCTCAGATTGTAAAAAGTAGTGCTCAATACAGCCCACCAAATCATGGTGATGAATAGGAATAATCGTTTGGTAAGGGTCGCGCATGGTTTCTGTGTAAAGCGAAACCAACATGTGCCCGCCTCGTGCAATTGCCAATAAGTCATCTGTTTCCAAAGGTGAATCTGACTGTAGCAAGGCCCTTAGTTGCTCTTGATTTGAAACCTGAACCAGCAGGAGTTTTAAATTGGAAGCGCTTTGTAATTGAATGCTGAATTTGCCCTTCACTTTAAGCATAGAAGACATCATGCACGCCACACAAATGACTTGAGCTAAAAGTCGTTTCTCGACAGGGTTATAATCATGATGTTTCAACAAATCTTTTAAGGTTTGCTGTATTCGTATTAATTCGCCACGAATATGTTTTTTTTCAAAAAGAAAACGCTGGCTAAGGTCAACTGATGGTTTACTTTTACTCATTTGCTATCATTTTTATACCGCTTTTGCTAGATTTGAGCATATCAAATAAATGCTAAATTGAGTATGGAAAATATTACCCGCCTTTTAGGTTTCGACTTTGGTTTAAAACGCATTGGCGTTGCTTTTGGCCAAACTATCACCTGTTCAGCAAAACCTCTCTGCACACTCAAAGCCGATAGCGGGCTATGCGATGCTCGTGCAATCGCTAATCTCGTCAGTGAGTGGCGGCCCCAAGCTTTAATTGTCGGTCTTCCTCTAAATATGGATGATACCGAACAAGCCATCACCCAAAAGGCGCGGAAATTTTCTACTTTTCTTCAAAATGAAACAGGCCTACCTGTTCATTTATTTGATGAGCGGTTAACAACCATTGAAGCAAGAGAGCAGATTTTTAGACGGGGCGGTTGCAAAGCCCTTGAGCAAACCCAAATCGATGCGGTTGCTGCCGCCCTAATACTTGAAGGCTGGATGCAATACCGCCGTTGATTTTTCTGCTTTTTTTCTCAATAATCTTTTCCAAGCCTAGCGAAACACCATTGACAGAGTAATTTTTATGCAAAAAAAAGCCACTTTTCTTTTCTTTACGCTTCTTGTGGCCCTTTTTTTTGTCGCGGCTTCATATTACCTGGAGTTCGTTGAAGACTTAAGGCCTTGCCTTTTATGCTTTTTTCAACGCTGGCTGTTGATTTTATTTGCCGTCCTGGCCATTTTTGCTCTTTTTACCCCTTTTTTGCTACGGCGAATTTTTCTAATCATTAATGTCTTCACAGCGTTGCTCGGTAGCGTGTTCGCCATTCGCCAGATTTGGCTACAACACCAGCCCCCGTCTCAAGTGATCAGCTGCTTGCCAGATACAGCTTATTTGGTAAAGCATGTGCCATTACCTTCTCTGGTTAAAATGGCTTTTCAAGGCACGCCAGATTGTGGCGTTGTTCACGAAAGAATCATTTTTCTAAGCTTATCTGAATGGTCGCTGCTGGGGTTTGTTGTCTTGTTGATAATGACACTTTTGGCGTTTAAACGGTCTAAATGAAAAAAGGAGTGAACATCGTCCACTCCTTTTTTGCCACCCTTCAAGCATCCGTGCGAGACAATCCATGTCTACTAACTTTCCTGCTTACATACAATCCTTTGTACCCGTTCATTCTATTACAGAAAGTGCATAAAACAAGGACAAAACCTTAAGAAAACATTAAATAAAACCATGCTTACAGGAAAAATGGCCGATATCCTACAAAAATCAGAGCTTTTTTGGCCGTTTTTTCGATTTTTTCTGAAAATAGCTCTGTATTTTCGATCCAAAATACCAGCCCAAAGCTGAGCCACCGAATAAAATCAACGCAATATAGGCGGGAATCAAAGCCACAATCAGGCCTTGAAGTTTTCCGTCTGTCGAATTAAACCAATCTATCCAGTTAGTAATCGACACCCCGTCGTCGATCGGAAATAGCAAGACGCCATACACTAAGCTCAAGCTCAGCAAAAACCCGATGACGCCACCTAGGCGCCCGGAAGATTGATACTGTGTACGACTCATGATCAACATACGGTTTATCCTCGGCCGCGCAGTGTAATAGGCAAAGCTTAAGGTAAAATTACGCATCGAAACTATTTTTTGCTGAGCCCAAGAAGGGGTGGACCCTAGAGCGTGTCCCTAGTTAGCTGAATTGTGCTATCGATTGACCCAATTTTATATTGCCCTGGTGGTGCAACATTTCAAACCGCTTTTCTGTTAACACAATCACCGTTGAGCCCACATTAAAGTGCCCTATTTTATCACCACAGGAAAAGCGCGGGCCATCATCATACACCTTGGCTTCAATTTGCTTAGGCGAGCGCGGCGTCACCTTGCCTGACCACTGGGTCACAATACCAGAAACAATCATGGCACCGACAAAAATCAGCGTCATGTTACCTTGTTCTGTATCAAACTCACAAACCAAACGCTCATTACGCGCAAACAGTCCTGGTACATGATTCGCTGTCATTAAGTTCACCGAAAATAAGCGGCCAGGCACATACATGGTTTTCTTCAATCGACCATCGATGGGCATATGCACACAATGATAGTCCCTGGGTGACAAATAAATCGTAAAATAACTCCCCTGAGAAAGCTGCTTTTCTAACTCATTATCGTTGGCTAGCAAGCTTTTCAAAGAATAATTCACCCCTTTGGCTTGAAACAATTGTCCCTGCCAAACATCTCCCGATTCGCTAATAAAGCCATCAGCAGGAGAAATCAAAGCGTTGGCATTTTTTTCAAACGGTCTTAAACCAGGCTTAAGCGCGCGTGTAAAAAAATCGTTAAAGTCGGTATAGTCTTCTGGTTTTTCACGCAAAGCTTCATTCATATTCACACCAAAGCGCTTTATGAACCAACGGATCAAGCCATTTTTGAGTGGCTTGAAGCGACACAACATCAAGCTTGCGAGAAAGCGTGAAAAAAGATGATGCGGAAATAAGTATTGAGTAAGAACAAATAAAGGTTTTCTCATCGGCTTGCTCGTTTAAATAATGTCATGAAGTGTTCAAAACGTTCGGCGCTCATCAGGCCACCTTTCACCAGGCCTGTCAAGGCGCAACCTGGTTCTGCTTCATGTTGGCAGTTTCTAAATTGACAAGAACCGGTCCGCATGAGCTCTGGAAAAGCCGTGAATAAATCTGATGCGCTAAACTCATTAAGCACAAATTCCCGCACACCGGGCGAGTCAATCACGCCACCGCCTTCGGGTAAAAGAAAATACTCACTCAGACTGGTTGTATGGCGGCCTAACTGCTGCTTTTCAGAAATTTCACCGACCTCTAGCGCCTTATGGGGTAATAAGGTCTGTAATAAGCTTGATTTACCCACACCAGACTGGCCGACAAAAATAGAGGTTTCATCCAGTAAGGCCTGCTTTAATGCTACCAGTGTTTCTGGTTGGTTTACGCTACAAACATATAACTCAAAGCCCAAATCTTGATAAAGCTTATACGGTTCAAGCCCCGCTTCCAGAGATTCTGCCAGATCAACTTTATTCACCAGCAAAATCGGCTTAACGCCTAAATTAGCGGCTGCCAGTAAATAGTTATCGATTAAGCTAGCGCTGGTTTCAGGTACCACCGCCAGAACAATGATCATTTGGGTGATGTTCGCCGCTATCCATTTAGTTTTACCCAAGCGGCTATCCCGGGATAACACGGTTTTTCTTGGAAACCTAGCCGTAACAACCCACCCTTTATCTTTGCTTAAAGCCACTTCATCGCCGGGCACAAGGTGATCAAGTGTTCGGCGAATAGACGCTGTGACTTCTTCGCCTTGTTCAAGCCAAACAAGGGCTTCATCACGGTAGCGCTTCAAAACGATGGCTTTAGCATCATAAGATAACAGCTCAGCATCCTGGTTAGCCCGAATCCTGGCTTGTTGTTGGCCTGTTAATCGTCGTTTAGTCATGGTATTTTTTCTGGTAAAATTTGCAGTATACAAAAGTGAAGGTCAAAAGTATTGAAAATTTACCTGGTTGGCGGCGCGGTCCGCGATGAATGCTTAGGCCTCATTCCTAAAGAGCACGATTGGGTTGTGGTAGGCGCCACCCCTGAAGATATGCTTTCACAAGGCTACAAACCTGTAGGCAAAGACTTCCCTGTTTTCTTACATCCCAGCACGCAAGAAGAATACGCTCTAGCACGCTCTGAGAAAAAAACCGGAAAAGGCTATCACGGGTTTGTGTTTCACACAGGCCTGGAGGTTTCTCTTGAAGAAGATTTAAAACGCCGTGATTTAACCATTAATGCGATGGCCAAAGATAACGATGGTCAAATCATCGACCCCCACCATGGCCTTGACGACCTTAAACAAAAAATGCTACGCCATGTTTCTGACGCTTTTATCGAAGACCCTGTTCGTATTCTGCGCATTGCGCGTTTTAACGCGCGCTTTCCAGAATTTTCTATTGCTGAAGAAACTCTAGCCTTGATGAAAACCATGGTCAGCAATGGCGAAGTTAACGCCCTAGTGGCAGAACGTGTTTGGCAAGAAACCCTTAAAGCACTTGTGGCAGAAAAACCGTCTTTATTTTTTAACGTACTTAAGCAGTGCGGAGCCATGGCCGTCATTTTTTCAGAGCTTACCTTAATTAATCCTTTAATCGACAAACCTAACGAGCCACTCATTCGCTTCACTCTTTTGTGTGCGGATATGCTGCCATTACAGTTGACGAGCTTGTGCAAACGCTTACGTGTTCCCAAACAATACTCTGAGCTTGCCAAGTCTTTCAACGGCATTGATAAACATCACTTAAATTCACCAGAAGCTTACTTAACAGCCCTTGAAAAACTCGACGCTTTTCGACGGCCTGAACGCCTAGATCTCTACATCAGATATTTAAAAAGCTGTGATTTAAGCCGCGAAGCAACGACGCTAAACAGGGCATTTTTAGCCGCAAAAACTGACAGCCTAAAAACACTGATCGAACAAGAAAAGCCTGATGACATCAGCGCGTTTATCCATTCGATACGTCTACAGAAAATACACGATGCCCTCCGTCATTAAACCGATTACGCTCGGCAACTTACACTTACCTCACAATCTGATTCAAGCACCTTTAGCCGGGGTGAGCTCTGCGCCTTTTCGTGAATTACCACAAGCTTTTTTACCACCCGCCTATGCTTGTACAGAGATGATGTCAGCCAAAGCGCTCTGTACCCAGCCGTTGCATTTACAAGGTCGCTTTTTGTATAAATCACCCCAAGAAGGTTTATTGTGCTATCAGCTCTCAGGCACAAACCCAACTGAACTAGCTCATGCCTGTAAAATCGTAGAAGCCCATGGCGCTGACCTAATCGATTTAAACTGTGGCTGTCCAAAACTAAAAATTCGTAAAAAAGGTTGTGGCTCGAAACTCTTGGAGACCCCAGATAGTTTACGCATGATCATACGTGCAATGCGCCAAGCCACTGCGCTGCCTTTATCCATAAAAATTCGTTTGCCTGCTGAAAACAGCTTGGACTACTTGCCAGAATTGCTTAGCATCATTCACGAAGAGGCTCTCGACTTTATTGTCGTTCATGCGCGCAGCTGGAAAGATGACTATGACAAAGCGGTTGACTTAGATCGCCTTGCTACATTCAAAGCCAACTGTAAAATCCCGGTCATTGCCAATGGGGACGTAAAAGATTCAGCGTCGGTTAAGCATTGCCTGGAAAAAACGGGCTGTGACGGCGTAATGATTGGTAGAGCTAGTGTGGGACAACCCTGGCTATTTCAACAAATTGTTAACGAGCTTCAAGGACATGAGTTTCATCGCCCACCCAACGCTTCTATTGCTCAACGACTCGTTCAACATGCAGAAGGTTTGGCCACATTATTAAACGCAGAAAAACCCGCCGTACTTCAAATGCGAAAACTCAGTAAGTACTATTCTCGTGAGCAACCTTGGCAAAAGGCATTTTTATCCGAGGTCTATCAATGCGAAAATCTTGAGGCTTTGCGTACGGTCATTTCAAGATTTTTTAGCGATTAAGGCGCGATGACTTTAAACGTTGTGAGCTTCCCGCAAAGCACGGATCGCTTCACGCATCGTTTTCATAGCCTGGTAATCGCCCTTATCTTGCGCCACCTCCAAACCCTTTTGGTACGCGCGCTTGGCTGCTTCGTACTGCATCAAAAGCTCTAGGGTTTGGCCATACATTTTCCAGGCTGCCGTATAGCGCGAATCCTGGTCCAACGCCGTCTCATAATGCAACAAAGCTTCTTCGGGGTTTCGTTCTTGAATATAGGCATTAGCCAGACCAAAACGTATCAAGGCATTATCTTGACCTTCGGCTAACATCGATTTGAGATTATCAATAACACTCATGGTGACAACCTCCTTTTTGAACACCACTAGATAGGACTGGGTAGTTTAGACTACTGATGTATTTTTTGCACAAAAAAAGGTAAAAATTTACTTTTTGCCTTATAAATCAATGATTTTTCTCGAAAACAGCGGCGCTTAAGTATCCAAAACAGCGTCCAAGGCAAACTGTTCGATAAACTCACGACGCGGCTCCACGTGATCGCCCATAAGCGTCGTGAACAATTGGTCAGCGGCAACCGCATCTTCCACTGTAACCTGAAGTAGACGACGATTTTCAGGGTCCATCGTCGTTTCCCAAAGCTGACCAGGGTTCATTTCACCCAAACCTTTATAGCGCTGAATTCCCTGGCCTTTTTTCGCATCCTCCAGTAACCATTCCAAGGCACTGATAAAGCTGACCACTTCAAACTTTCGACCGTCTTTTTGAACGTAGGCGCCTTCCTCGACCACGCTCATCAACGCGTGACCACTTTCAGCGATCAATTGGTAGTCTGTGGTTGCCACAAAAGCAGGGTCTAAATTGAATAAGCGCTCTTGGCTATGTTCAACTTCTGTGACCACCAAGGTTTGACCATTTTCGTGTGCATCAACCTGCAATTGGTAACTCGGCGTTTTCGCGCCGTTCAAGTGGTTTTGCAGTATTGAAATAAAGCTAACATCTTCTGCCAAATTTACCCTATTTAAATTTGGCATTTTGGATAAAGCATCCAGTAAAGCGCGCGGATAACGACGCGATAAACGATCAATCATACGCTTCAGAGTGAAATAGGTTTGTGCCAATTTTTCGAGCGCTTGACCGCTGATACCGGGCGCTTGCGCACTCGGATGCAAGCTCGCATCATCCAATGCTATTTGCAACAAATAGGCATCCAAGGCGACATCATCTTTTAAATAGCGTTCTTGCTTGCCTTTTTTAGCTTTATACAAAGGTGGCTGAGCAATATGAATATGGCCACGCTGTACAAGCTCTGGCATTTGTCGGTAGAAAAAGGTAAGCAGCAAGGTACGAATGTGCGCGCCATCAACATCAGCATCGGTCATAATGATAACACGGTGATAACGCAATTTGTCTGGGTTATATTCATCTCGGCCAATACCACAACCTAGCGCCGTGACTAAGGTGCCAATTTCTTGTGATGAAAGCATTTTATCAAAACGGGCTTTTTCAACGTTTAGAATTTTACCGCGCAAAGGCAAAATCGCTTGGTTTTTTCTGTTTCGACCTTGTTTAGCCGAACCACCCGCTGAATCACCCTCTACGATAAATAATTCAGACAACGCAGGATCGCGTTCTTGGCAGTCAGCCAATTTGCCTGGCAGACCTGCGATATCCAAGGCACCTTTTCGACGCGTCATTTCGCGAGCTTTACGAGCAGCTTCACGTGCGCGGGCTGCGTCGATGATTTTACCGGCGATGATTTTGGCTTCTTGTGGGTTTTCTAATAAATAATCTTGCAGTTTTTCTGCCATCAAGCTTTCAACCACAGGGCGAACTTCTGATGACACTAATTTATCTTTTGTTTGCGATGAAAATTTCGGATCCGGTACCTTGACTGACAACACCGCAGTCAGCCCTTCCCTAGAATCGTCACCCGATAAATTTAATTTGTATTTTTTAACAAGGCCTTCATTTTCTAAGTAGCTATTTAATGTGCGTGTAAGCGCGCCACGAAAACCGGCTAAGTGAGCACCGCCATCACGCTGTGGAATATTGTTCGTGAAACAAAACACATTTTCCTGAAATCCGTCGTTCCACTGCATCGCAATTTCGACCTGTATATTATTTCTTTCAGCGGTAAATGCAAATATGGCTTTATTTAACGGTGTTTTATTCGCATTAAGGTAATCCACGAATGACTGAATACCGCCTTTGTATTCGAATACATCGCCCTTCCCATTGCGCTCGTCACTTAACTCAATGCGCACGCCAGAATTCAAAAACGAAAGTTCGCGCAAACGCTTGGCTAAAATATCGTAATGAAATTCTGTTTGAGCAAAAATTTTAGGCGACGGTTTAAAATAAACTTGTGTCCCGTTTTTTTCAGTGGCTTCACCTGTCTCCAATGGTGCTTGTGGTTCACCCAAGCAATAGGTTTGACGATGAATTTTTCCGTGTTTAAAAATCGTTAAGCGCAGCTCATCGGATAATGCGTTAACCACAGACACGCCCACGCCGTGCAAACCGCCTGACACTTTATACGAGTTATCGTCAAATTTACCGCCAGCATGCAGCACTGTCATAATGACCTCAGCGGCAGAGTGACCTTCTTCAGGGTGCATTTCAACTGGAATACCGCGACCATTATCTTCAACAGTAATGCTATTGTCGCTGTGAATGCTAACTTTGATTGTGTCACAATGACCGGCGAGTGCTTCGTCAATTGAGTTATCCACGACCTCAAACACCATGTGGTGCAAGCCTGTACCATCATCGGTGTCACCAATGTACATCCCTGGGCGTTTTCGAACAGCATCCAAACCCTTTAAGACTTTAATACTGGAAGCGCCATACTCTTGTTGTGACATGGAAAAACCCTTTAAAAATCAGCTCGCCAGTATAGCAATTTGTGGTTTTTTTAGCTATACAATCGCGTTATTATCACCTTTTAAATTGGGCTCACTGGCGTTGATGAAAAATGAATGCTTAATTATTTTGGGTGCAACCAATGATGATGAAGGACAGTTATCTCCGCTAGCTATTTCACGCCTTGATAAAGCCATCGAGATCATCAAATCCAAGCCGCAACTTAGGCGAAGCTCTTCTGTTTTACTTACCGGTGGTTTTGGTGATCATTTTAACCGCACAACAAGCCCTCACGCCGAATTATTAAGAGGCTATCTTCTTAAAAAAGGTGTCGAAAATGACGCTATTTGTAGAGATCTTGTTTTATCTAGTAACACAATCGAAGATGCTGAGCTTTCAGCAAAGCGGCCTGACTGCTTAAATTTTGATCAAATTAACTTATTGACCTCGGATTTTCATCTTGAAAGAGCGCTTTTTCTTTTTCATGCCAACCTACCAAAACACACTATCGTCGGTATTGCCTCTAAAACCCCAGCTCATATTAATAGAAAGCCGCTGATAGAACACGAGACACGCACTTTGAAGTGGCTACAAGCTCACTATGTCCCCGCACAATCGGCTGCTGATCGTTAAACGGATTTAACCTCGCCGCGTTCCACGTGGAACACGGCGGGCATTTTACCCAGCAACTCAAGCTCTACGTCGCCTTGCTCGATCACTGAAATAAATACCTGAGCATTTATGGCCCGCAAACAGGACAGCATTCGGCGCAATACCGCTTGGTCCAGCTCTGCTGCAATATCATCAACTAACACCAGCGGTCTGTTTTGAGACCGAGCCTCAGCTGAGTACATGGCAAACTGTGCCAATGAAACCGCTAGCAATAAGGCTTTTTGCTGCCCCCTGGAAAACACATCTTTTACCAAACCGTTTTCAGTTTTAAATAACAAATCCGCGCGGTGAGCACCATAATAAGTAAAGCCGCGTTGATAATCCTCAGCTAAACTCATCGCCAGAGAGTTTTTGAAGTCACATCCGGCTTTTGCACCTGATTTATACGTGACAACAATGGATAATCCAGGCAAAAACGCTGAAGCAAGCCTCGTTATCTCAGAAACAAAGCCGTCCCAGTATTTTTGGCGGAAATGGTCGATATTCTCGGCCATCGCGACAAGCTCGTCGTCCCAAGCCGTCACCTGGTCTTCAGAAAGACGCATTTTCAGCGCCTTATTGCGCTGCTTCAACGCTTTTTGGTAACGACTCCAATACGCAAAGAATTGAGGTTCCACGTGGAACAATAGCCAATCCAATAAATGACGTCGTTTTTGCGACCCGCCCATAAACACATCGAAAGAATCATAATTCAACAGCACCATAGGCAGAACCCGAGCGAGCTGGGAAACAGAGTCCGGTTTTTCACCCGAAAGCTTAATAACAGCGGGTTCGGTCAGCGATTTTTGAATCCCTAGCGTGGTTGAATCGTCACATTCAGCAAATAAAGTAAACGCAGGCTGATCAAAAGCGATAACCCGTTGATTAATATGATTTCGAAAAGAACGACTGGTACTTAAATAGTAAATAGCTTCAAACAAGCTCGTTTTACCGGAGCCATTATCACCGTAAAATAGATTAAAATTTGGGCAAAAATTTAATGAAACGTGAGTCAGGTTTCTAAAATGATTAATAGTTAACCTTTTTAGTGTCATTCCGCGCTCATGACCGAATTTTTACAAACGCATCGGCATGACAACATACAAGCTTGTCGAGCTGTCGTCTTCAGATTCAAACAACAGACTGCTATTGGCATTGCTCATCGAAATTTTAAGCTCACCTGCTGGCAAGGCATTTAAAACATCTAAAACATAATTCACATTCACACCAAACTGCAACTCAGGGCCGTCGTAACGAGCGGGAATTTCATCATGAGCTTGTTCTTGTTCTGGATTATTTGCTTCGATTTGCAGTAAATTTGCCTTGAACGTGAGACGAACTCCATGAAATTTCTCATTACACAGAATTGAGGCGCGAACCAAAGCCTGTTTAAACTGATCGCGGTCCAGATAAGCAAATTTATCGGCGCCCTTAGGTAGAACACGTTTGTAGTCCGGAAATTTGCCGTCAATAAGCTTCGAAGTGAATTGAAAACGCTCATGGGCAATATGAATATGGTTAATATTCAAATGGACCTGAAGCCTATGATCTTCCTGGCTGTTTAGCAGTCTAGAGAGTTCCATCACCCCCTTGCGAGGCACAATCACAGACATCGCCTCTTTAACGGACGTTTTTTCGGCAAAATCAGACAAAGCCAAACGATGACCGTCAGTTGCAACCATGTGAATATGATCTTTGGCCAACTCAAACAACATACCATTGAGATAATAGCGCACATCTTGTTGAGCCATTGCAAAAGCCGTATGGTCAATAAGCGATTTTAGGTCCGCTTCGGGCAAATTAAAGGAAACAGCCGCATTATCCATCGACACACTTGGAAACTCGTTAGCCGGCAACAATGCTAATTGAAAACGACTCTTGCCGGATTTTAAAGCTAAACGCTGTCCTTCTGTTTTAAATTGAATAGGATTTTCTTCATTTAAAGCGCGGCAAATATCCATCAACTTTTTTGCAGGAACAGTGATCATTGTATCGCTTTTAATATCAATAACATCAGCTGTGGCCATCAACTGCAATTCTAGATCCGTGGCTGTTATTCGAAGTTTTTTATCGGCAATGGATAACAACACATGAGAAAGAATGGGTAGAGTTTGGCGTTTTTCAACCGCGCCAGAAACTTGATTTAACGCATTCAAAAGCGATGAACGTGAAATAGTGATTTCCATAGTCCTTTCCCGTTATGTGGTTAAAATTCGAATTAAATTTTTATAATCCTCAGCAATTTCACTGCTGGTATCCCTAAGCTCGAGCATTTTTCGACAAGCGTGTAAGACAGTAGTGTGATCTTTTCCACCAAATGCATCACCAATTTCTGGCAAGCTGTGATTAGTGAGCTCCTTTGATAAGGCCATTGCCATTTGACGAGGCCTGGCTACAGAGCGACTTCGACGCTTAGACAAAACATCTGAAACTTTGATTTTATAATATTCAGCCACCGTCTTAATAATATTTTCTATACTGATTAATTTATCCTGAAGCGTCAGCAAATCTTTTAAGGCTTCTTTGACAAAATCCGTGGTAATTTCACGTCCGGTGAATTGCGCATTAGCAATCACACGCTTTAATGCGCCTTCTAATTCACGCACGTTTGATCGAATACGTTTTGCAATAAAGAAAGCGACATCACTATTTAAATGAACACCTTGAGCTTCTGCTTTACTCATTAAAATCGCTACACGAGTCTCTAATTCAGGCGGCTCAACAGCAACGGTTAAACCCCAGCCAAAACGAGAACGTAGCCGTTCCTCAAGGCCACTCACTTCTTTAGGATAACGATCACAAGTAATGATGATTTGTTTATTATTTTCTAACAAAGAATTAAACGTATGAAAAAATTCTTCTTGCGAACGATCTTTGCCAGCGAAAAATTGAATATCATCGATCAATAGTAAATCAACTGAGCGATAAAAACGCTTGAACTCATCCATGGTATTGGTTTGAAGCGCTCTTACCATATTGGCTACAAAGCGTTCTGAATGCAAATATAAGACTTTGGCATTAGGCTTATCATGCAGCATAGCATTGCCAACAGCATGCATTAAGTGTGTTTTACCTAAGCCCACACCACCATAAATTAATAATGGGTTGTTGGCGCCACCGGGGCTTTCAGCCACTTGGTGAGCCGCTGCATACGCAAACTCATTGGATTTACCTTTTACAAACTTATCAAAAGTAAAGTTACGGTTCACATTGGATTTAAATTCAGTGACTTCGACTTTTTGAGCACTGGTGGTTGTGTTAACCCTTTTGACAGGAAAAGTAGGCGCATCGGCGGTTTTTCGGCTACCAACTTGTAGTGAAACAGTAGGCGGCTCATCATTACCTGACAGTTCAGCCACTAACTGACAAATCGTATTATAGAATTTATCGTTGACCCAATCAATCACAAAACGATTCGGCGCGTACAAAATTAATCGAGAATCCTTTTCTTCAGCTTGCAAAGGCAAAACCCAAGTATTGAAATCCTGTTCTTTAATTTGTGTTTGTAATTGCTGTAAACATTGTTGCCAAATGTCAGCCACGCGTTAGCCCTTTAAGCCCAGAGAAAAATGAGGGGAAAGTGTATACGCCTTTACCCACAGAATCCAGGTTCTGTGGATAAAATTTTCAAAGCAAGTTTGTATAATTTTTTTACAGTTTCCTCTAAAAAATAGCTTCTTGTAAAATAAAAAGCTGTGCATAAAGGGGCTAATAAACCAGGAATAAGCTGTGCTTAATTGGCTTAACAACTCGCTCTGTGGATAACTCAAGCTTTTCACCCCAGTTTATACCGACTTATACGCGCCAAAAAATCGACTTATCAAATAAATAACTTATTGTTTTTATTATTTTTAATAATTTTATCCACAGAATGTATTCACATAATAATAACTATAATTAAATTATATATCTTATTTATATTATTTATGGGATGTGAACCATTTAGAAAAACAAGCTTTCAGATTGACAAGCCTTCAAAATAAAAATATGATGCTCGACCTGAATTTTAGGATTGGTTATGAAAAGAACATATCAACCCAGTAACTTAAAACGAAAAAGAACCCACGGTTTTCGTGCACGCATGGCAACAAAAAGTGGTCGTCAATTAATCAATCGACGACGCGCTAAAGGACGTAAGCGCCTTTCTGCTTAATGCCATTTTATTTCTCTAAGTTACTTAGGCTTCGAAAAAAAAACGAGTTTAATCGCTTAAAAAAAGGCGATGGTAAGCTCGTTTTTGATCAATTTGTATTAGTCAGTAAAAAGGCTGAACTTTCGATCCCGCGTTTGGGTATTATTGTTAGCAAAAAAGTGTCAAAGAAAGCGTGTATTCGAAATCAATACAAACGCGTCATTCGAGAAAGTTTTCGTTTAAAAGCCAACACATTAAAACCGGTCGATTATTTAGTGATCGTCAGGCATAATCTCACGCACGATAAATACCACTTACGTCAATCATTGGATAAAGCATGGCAGCGCTACAGCGAGTAATACAAAAGATGTTATTCATCATGGTTGTCATGTACCAAAAAGCGCTCAGTCGCTTTTTGCCTGCCCGTTGTCGGTTTTATCCCAGTTGCTCAGCTTACGCTAAAGAAGCCTTCCAAAAACATTATTTACTGACTTCAATTTTCCTTGTGAGTAAGCGCTTATTAAAGTGTCACCCTATGTGTAATGGCGGGTATGATCCCGTCCCCGAAAAAAAGAGTTAAACGATTATGGATTTTAAACGGATTATTTTATATGTGATTATTTTTGCTTTGGGCATTCAATTATACAGCTTATGGTTAAAGGAAAATCCACCTGCAACAAAAAAAACAACACACGTTGTAAAAACAGCACAAATAGATTCAACAGAAATTAAGCAAGCTTTACCTGTGAATACGCATACAGGCGCTAAAGATGCGCATGGTACTGTTGCCCCGGATAAACAAATTCAAGTTCATACCGATGTTTTAAATGTATCAATCGATGAAGCGACAGGTCGCTTATTAGAAACCAGCTTACCTAAATACCCACTATCGGTGAAAAATAAAAATACACCGTATGTCTTGCTAAACCAATCACCGAAAACCTACTACACAGCCATATCCGATGTCACAGGTTTAAATGCAATCGAATTTAAAAGCCAAAAAAGCCAGTACACCCTGCAACCTGGTGAAAAAACACTGACAGTGAATTTATACGGTGAAAAAAATGGATTAAGTGTAACAAAACAATTTATTTTCACTAAAGGAAGTTATGCAATTAACACCAGTTATACGATTGTTAATCACGGAAGGCAGCCTTGGGAAGGTCGCTATTTTATGCAGACGATTCGAAAAGCGCCAAAAGACAGTACGCATTTAATCGGTCCACGTAAATTTTTAGGTGTTGCAACCTCATCAAAAAAAGAACCTTTTGATAAACACACATTTAAAGATTTAAAAGAAACACCCATTTCAGAATCCATCGAAGGCGGCTGGTTGGCTTTTGTTCAGCACTATTTTTTAACGGCTTGGATTCCTAATAAACAACAACCCTACTTTTATCAGAGCCAATCGTTAAACGGCGACTTATACTCAGTGACATTAATGGGGCCAAGTATATCGGCAGCCCATGGTGAAACCTTAGAAATGCGTTCCAATTTTTACGTAGGACCGGAACTCAAAAATCAATTAGATGCACTTTCACCCCATTTAGCATTAACGATTGATTACGGGTTTTTTGCAGTTATTTCAGTGCCTTTATTTGCCATCATGAAATATATCCATGCCGTTGTCGGTAATTGGGGCGTGGCGATTATTTTATTAACCGTACTCATTAAGCTAATTTTTTATAAACTTTCAGAAAAAAGTTTTAGATCAATGGCCATGATGCGAGATCTACAACCAAAAATTCAGGCCCTAAAAGAACAATATAAAGACGATAGGCAGGCTCTGGGTCGTGCCACCATGGAGTTATACCGTAAAGAAGGGGTCAATCCCATGGGTGGTTGTTTACCTATGGTTGTTCAAATTCCTGTGTTCATTGCTTTGTATTATGTATTGGCAGAATCCGTACAGCTTCGTATGGCGGACTTTTTATGGATACATGATTTATCGATGAAAGACCCTTACTATATTTTACCGATTCTTATGGGTGTGAGCATGTTTGTTCAGCAAAGACTTAGCCCACCGGCTGCAGATCCTATGCAAGCCAAAATGATGATGTTTATGCCAGTGTTTTTCACCATCATCTTTTTAAATTTTCCAGCAGGTTTAACGTTATATTGGCTAACCAATAATACCATCACTGTTTTGCAACAATGGTATATTTTGCAAAAGCATAAAAAAGGCCATTACCAAAAGAAAGCTAAAAAAAAGCGTAAAAAGTAATGGTGCAACCCACTGATACGATTATTGCTATCGCCACACCACCGGGTCACGGTGGTGTAGGTATTGTAAGAGTATCAGGCCCACATGCCTTAGAGTGCGCAAAAAAATTAAGTAAAAAAACAGACATCCAGCCTAGAAAAGTTGTATTCACTGAATTTTTTGATGAAGATGATCAAATTATTGATCAAGGCTTAAGTCTATTTTTTCAATCACCACGCTCATTCACAGGCGAAGATGTGGTTGAATTTCAGGCGCACGGCGGCCCTATTATTTTAGACAGTATTATTAAAACTTGTTTGAGCTTGAATAATGTTCGCTTGGCAAAACCTGGCGAATTTACAGAACGTGCATTTTTGAATAATAAAATCGATTTGGTGCAAGCTGAAGCCATTGCTGATTTAATCAACGCGAGCACTAAACAAGCGGCTCAATCGGCTATTCAATCCTTACAGGGCACATTTTCAAAAGCAATTAATGAGCTTCTGGAAAAACTCATTCAGTTGCGTTTGTATGTGGAAGCAGCCATTGATTTTCCCGAAGAAGAAATTGATTTTATTAATGATGGGAAAATTGCATCAGCACTGAATAATTTAAAACATCAATTTAACGCCATTTATGCGTCAGCAAAACAAGGCCATTTATTACAAGAGGGCATGAAGGTTGCGATTGTTGGCCATCCTAATGCCGGAAAATCGAGCTTATTAAATGCTTTGTCAGGCCGTGATACGGCAATTGTCACAGATATTGCCGGCACCACACGGGATATTATTCGTGAATCCATTAACATTGATGGTATGCCTTTGCATATTATTGATACGGCAGGACTTAGAAAAACTACTGATAGCATTGAAAAAATGGGTATCGATCGTGCTTGGCAAGCCATGGATGAAGCAGATGTTATTTTAGTGCTATTGGATGGTTCCAAAGAAACTTTGGAAGACTTAGAACAGAATTGGCCCGAGCTAATTCAGCAAAAGCAGCATAAAAAATTCTGCGTTGTTGTGAATAAAATTGATTTAATGAATCAAACAGCAAGAATTGAAAAAAATGAAACATACGATGTGGTATTCATTTCTGCCAAGCTTCAACAAGGTTTGGAGCATTTAAAAACACATTTAAAAAGCTTAATGAATTACCAAAGTGATTCTGAAGGTCTGTTTATCGCACGCCGAAGACACATTGATGCACTTGAAAAAACGGATAAACACTTAAAGCTTGCTGATACCGCGCTTAATAATCATCAAGCCGGTGAAATAGTGGCTGAAGAATTACGTTTAGCGCAAAACCATCTTAATGAAATCACGGGTGAATTCACTTCTGATGATTTACTCGGTAAAATTTTCTCGACCTTCTGTATTGGTAAATGACAGCACACTTTACTTTTTACACAATTCGTATTAAAAATAAACCCGATTCAAAATCATAAGGAAAAAGGTATGTTGAAAGGGTTTGGTTTAATTATTTTAATTATTTCAGTTAATGCGTTCGCGACAGATTCTATCTGTGATTTAATGAATCATACAAATGGACAAAAGGTAATCTTTGCGACAAATAATTTAAAAGGTATTGATCACTATGGCCTTGCGCTTAAAAAAACAAATACGAATGAAATAGCAGGTACGTATTACCACCTGCGCATTGTCTCAAAAGATATTGCAGTGCCTTTTACGGCAAAATGTGAAAACAATAGTTTTACCTTCAATGTCGATCCAGAAGGCGTAAAAGATTTAGGGCAACGAACCGCAAGATTAGAAAACGGTAAATTGGTATTAGATTATTTCTTTAAAGATGATCATATCGTGACAAAAACATTGGAGCGTTGCACATCAGCCATGTGTTAAGGCAGACGATAATTTTCTCTTCTTTGAGCAGAAGCGCCAATACATGTACCAATCAAACAACCTAACATTGAACATACTATTAAAGTTAAGCCAAATGTAATCCTATTACCCAATGCACGTGGCGGCGTATTATCGAAAATATCTTGAGGGTGTTTTAAGTCAAATAAACGAAAGCCTAAACGATTTGAAAAGCAGTCGTTGTTAAGGCAAGAAAAGCCAAAATAAATATTTAAGCAAATAGCAAAAGACACACCAATAAAAGTTCCGAATTTTGCATGGCTTCGAATAACGTTTGGCATAGATTTAACCAGTTTATAATTGTTGTTTATTGATGATAACAAAGGCTAGATTAACAAAGGCTAGATTAACTTGATCGAATAAGCGATTAATCTATAATAGGCCAAAATTTTTACAGAATAAGCACCATGGATATCCATAAACAGTACGATGTGATTGTGGTCGGCGGCGGCCATGCCGGCACAGAAGCCGCTTTAGCTGCAGCGCGTAGTGGCGCAGCCACCCTATTGCTTACACACAATATCGAAACCATCGGCCAGATGTCCTGCAATCCTTCGATTGGTGGTATCGGTAAAGGCCATTTGGTCAAAGAGGTGGATGCACTCGGTGGCATTATGGCACGAGCAAGTGATTTGGGTGGGATTCAATTTCGCACCTTAAACGCGAGCAAAGGCCCCGCTGTAAGGGCCACACGTGCCCAGGCGGATCGTAACCTTTATAAGCAGGCCGTTCGTCATGCGGTTGAAAACCAAACGAATCTCAGTCTTTTTCAGCAGGGTGTTGATGACCTAATCATTGAGCATGATTGTGTTACCGGTGTGGTGACCAATATGGGTTTAAGCTTTAAAGCTAAAACGGTCGTAATGACCACCGGTACGTTTTTAGGCGGCACCCTACACGTTGGCGATAAAACATCCATTGGCGGACGCGCGGGTGACCAAGCCGCAACAACGCTAGCTAAAAAACTGCGAGAGCGCCCTTTTCGCATTGCGCGTTTGAAAACAGGCACGCCACCACGTATCGATGGCCGAACCTTAGATTACAGTAAAATGCAGGTTCAACCGGGTGATACGCCGACGCCGGTGTTTTCGTTTATGAGCTGCCGTGAAGAACATCCACAACAAGTGCCTTGCCATATCACGACCACCACGGAAAAAACCAAAGAGATCATTGAGAAAAACATCCATCGTTCAGCGATGTATTCTGGTCATATTGAAGGTATTGGGCCACGCTATTGCCCCTCGATCGAAGATAAAATCGTGCGTTTTAGTGACAAAGCCACACATCAAATATTTGTTGAGCCTGAAGGTTTAGATGTCTTTGAAATTTACCCTAATGGCATTTCAACCAGTCTACCGTTCGATGTACAATTGGATTTTGTGCGCTCAATTGTGGGTTTTGAACACGCGCACATCACACGCCCGGGTTATGCAATTGAATACGACTTTTTTGACCCGCGTGATTTAAAACAGAGCCTTGAAACCAAGCTCGTGGAAAATTTATTTTTCGCCGGCCAAATTAATGGCACAACAGGCTATGAAGAAGCGGCCGCACAAGGCTTGATTGCCGGGCTAAATGCCGCCAGAAAAGCGCAAGAGAAAGAAGCATGGACGCCAAGGCGAGATGAAGCCTATATGGGTGTATTGATTGATGATTTGATCACTAACGGCACGATGGAACCTTATCGTATGTTCACCTCGCGCGCAGAGTACCGTTTATTACTGCGAGAAGACAACGCGGATTTACGCTTGACCGCAAAAGGCTACGAGCTTGGCTTAATTGATGAAGTTCGCTGGCAAGCTTTTGGTGAAAAATGTGAGGCCATTGAAAAGGAATGTGAGCGATTGAAAAGCACCTGGATTGTGCCAGGCAAGGAACAGGCTAAAAAAGCTGAAGCGATTTTAGGTCAAGCGTTAACACGCGAATACACCTTAGAAGATTTGTTGCGTCGGCCCGAAGTGAGTTACGAACAGATTCGCACGATTATCGATAGCGACATTATTCACGATGAAAAAGTGGCTGAGCAAGTCGAAATTCAAGCAAAGTATGCCGGTTATATCGATCGCATGCACGATGAAATTGCCCGCACCATAAAAAATGAACACACAAAAATTCCAGCTCACTTTGACTACTCGGCCATTTCAGGCTTGTCAGCTGAAATTACCCAAAAATTAAAACAAGCCAAACCTGAAACGATAGGCCAAGCTTCTCGAATTTCAGGCGTGACACCTGCAGCCATTTCCTTAATTTTGGTGATGTTAAAAAAGCAATCTCGTTAATCAACTTGAGCAATAATATGAACAACAGCGAGCAAAAACTTCAAGCCTATTTAGTCTTGCTTAAAAAATGGAACAAGGTGTTTAACCTCACTGCGATTGAGTCTGATGAGGCGATGATGGATTTGCATTTGCAAGACAGTTTAAATATACAGCCCTTTTTGCAGGGCGATAGAATTTTAGATGTGGGCAGTGGCGCGGGCCTTCCAGGCATTCCTTTAGCGATTGCATGTCCGGATAAACAATTTTATTTGTTAGACACAAATGGCAAGCGCACACGTTTTCTAACACAGGTCAAAATTGAGTTGGGTTTGAATAATGTTCATGTGATTAAATCGCGCGTTGAGACATATTCGCCTGACGGCTTATTTACAAGCATCACGTCCAGAGCTTTTTCCTCACTGAGCGATTTTTTTGATAAAACCCATCATTTGCTCGAAAAAGAAGGCGTGTTATTAGCCATGAAGGGCCAATACCCTGAAGAAGAATTAAAAGCGATTCATACGCCGTATGAAGTCAAAACACTGCCTGCGCTAAAACAGCATGATGCGCGGCATTTGGTGGTTATAAAGCGTTAGGCTGCGGCAGTTTTTTGCTTAAGTCTAGAAAGCTTCTTTTTATGACTTAATGTAACATTGTAATCCAACTTGG
Source organism: Gammaproteobacteria bacterium CG11_big_fil_rev_8_21_14_0_20_46_22 (assembly GCA_002796245.1). NCBI lineage: Bacteria > Pseudomonadati > Pseudomonadota > Gammaproteobacteria > Gammaproteobacteria bacterium CG11_big_fil_rev_8_21_14_0_20_46_22. The sequence continues at coordinate 67,663 of PCWT01000048.1, forward strand.
CTTTATCTAAGCTGTCTTGTATTGCGCGTTCCACAAAAATATAGTCTGGATAGCCTAAAGCTTCGGCGATATCTTTTGCACGATAAATACTGACGGGTTTTCTGTTTTTCTCAATATCACATAATTGCTGTTGAGAGATACCAATGCGTCTGGCAAGTTCAGCTTGTGTTATTTCATCAGCCGTTCTGTGAGAAAGCACGAGCTCGCCAAATGTTCTTACGCCGCCGATGATTTTATCAAGTTTTTCTAGCGTTTTATCGGATAAGTTTTTTTTAGTACGCATGTTTGTTGACCTCTTCTATGTTAACAAAGGTGACTGCTTTGTTAGATTTAAGCTTGTCAATAATTCTATAAGCTTTATTGAGTCTCGCCGAACGTTGTCCTGTGCGATCTCCGCTCAAGGCTTCATCCTTATAACCTGGATATTGCTGAGCGGCCAATAAACCTTTGTTTTTCACAAAATAAACCCAGTCACGTAGGGCCAGTTTAATTTGTAGATTTTTTGGCAGCTTTTTTGTTTGTTTTAGAGCTTTTCGAGAAAACTCCACGTCAAAAACAGTAGTGTTCATAGTGTTTACCTTTAAAATATTACACAAAAAAAGTGAAAAACACAAGCCTAGAATACGACTCGCATTGTTAGAATGGTTTTGGAATGTCTCTGAAGTAAGAGAAGAAACGCCATAGTAGCAAAAAAAGGCGAAGCTGTGTATGCTTTGGGCTACTCAAGAAGGACAGGCTCATGGGCAAGATTATTGCAGTCACCAACCAAAAAGGTGGCGTAGGCAAAACGACATCCACGGTGAATCTCGCGGCATCGTTAGCGACGATGAACCGTAAGGTATTGCTGATCGATTTAGACCCTCAGGGTAACGCCACCATGGCCAGCGGTGTGAATAAATACGAGCTTGATGGCTCCATTAACGATGTCTTACTCGGCAAAAAACCTGCTGCAGAGTTGGTGCGCGGTTCAAGCAATGTTTACGATATTTTGCCAGCCAATGGGGATCTTACGGAAGCCGAAGTCAATTTGTTTCAACAAACGGATCGCGAATACGCACTGAAAAATGCCTTAGCACCCTTAAAGCCGCGCTACGATTTTATGTTGATAGACTGCCCGCCTACGTTAAATATGTTAACGATTAATTCGCTGGTTGCGGCCGACTCAGTCATTATCCCTATGCAATGTGAATACTATGCCTTAGAAGGCTTGTCTTCATTGCTTGATACAATTCGAAGTTTACAAGACGTCGCTAATCCTACGCTGCAAATTGAGGGTTTGCTCCGTACGATGTATGACACACGCAACCGCTTGGCCACAGATGTGTCTAAAGAATTGCTTACGCATTTTGGCGATAAAGTCTTTCGTACCGTAATCCCGCGCAATGTCCGCTTAGCCGAGGCGCCTAGCTACGGCCAGGCGGCGATACAATATGATCGCTCCTCACAAGGTGCTCTGGCCTATATCGCTTTGGCTGGTGAGCTGTTGCGGCGCCAATAGCTCTTCTTAAGCTTGGCTTAAGCTTTTTCGGCTACAATTAACGAAAATAATAATAAAAGGTTAATTTATGTCACGATCAAAAACCAAGGTTGTTCCTGTGCGCTTTCATGGTGCAGAGGCCACAGATAATATCCCCGCTTATGTTGTGCTGGCTTTTTTGAAAAGGCAGCTCTTTCGTCGAGAGCGATGTTCTATACAGAATTTATTGCTAAAAGAGTCCTATATGAACGTGGTTCGGGCACTTTTTGAACGAAATCACATGGAAAGTCAGACCGTGTTGAATGATAGTGACGATAGCCGGGCCGCGGTTCATGGTATCTTAAACCAGGTGCTTGCTGTTGATCGAGCAATAACCCGAGGCCAATTGGCTGACAAGAAGATGCTCTCAGTCTGTGTGGCGGTTTACCACGCGCTTTCTAATAATCTTGGGGTTTTTGGTGTAGCTGAGCAACTTAAGGGCTTGCAAGACTTTAGCGAGGAAAAAATTTTAGCGTTAGCGGCCTCAATGCATGAAATGAGAGAGGTTGCGGCTAAGCGTTTTGATGACCTTTCTGAGCCAGAAAGTGACGATAGTCGGCTTAACCAAGGCTTTGCAGTCGATGATAGTGACGGCTCTATGTTGGGCGGGCAAGCCTCGCCTTCATCTGGCGCGCCGGATGTTGAGGTTCGAAAAACGTTGCCATTCAGGCCTCGGCGATGTGCTTCTGAGCTTGATCGGGCGCTCAACTCTGCCAAAAGAACACAGTGTTCTGGCGCGCGGGCTGCTTTATTCAGCGCGGCGCCTTCTGCTCCTGCTGGCCCTACCAATGAGCCCGACGCAGCTTGTAGCAGACCATCGGCAACACGATCATGATGATCAAGCCGCCGACGAGTAGACTTTCGTAGTGCAGTAGGCTGCCCACTTGTATCGAACTGGGCGGGAAAAAGCCGACAATGGTCGTGATTATGCTGGCAAGTATGCCAAAACCTGCGACCAGGCACATGCCGAAAAACCCGCCGGGGATCCGAAAAGCTCGCGGTCTGTCCGCATGTTTGACACGCAGCCAAATGCCGGCGGCAAACATCAAAATGTACATAATCATGTAAATCTGAGAAGCCAGCGCGGTGAGTAACCAATACGCGGCATTCACGGTGGGTAATAATAAAAAGACTAAGGTAAGAAGGGTGACAATCACTGCCTGCCAGATCAGTAGGTTTTGCGGTGCGCGGTAGCGGTTTTCGCGTTGCAAATGGGGTGGCATCGTGCCGTCTTGCGCGGCGATCAAAAGCCCTTTGGTCGGCGCAAGAATCCAGTTGTTGACACCACCCAAACCACCAATAATGAGCATCACGCCCACCAGCGGTAACAGCCATGTGAGATGATATGCGCCAAAAAAGTAGCTAAATGCTTGCATTATGCCGCTAACGAGCGATATTTGGTTTTGAGGCAATACCGTGGCGATCGACAAAGAACCAAAAATCAGTGTCGTCACGATAATGAGCGAGGAATACAGTAAAGCACGTGGAAAAGCTTTTTGTGGGTTTTTGACCTCCCGGGCATGCACGGTGGCAATTTCCATACCGCAAAATGACATCATGATGCCGGTGAGCGCAACCCACATCGAAGGGTTAAAGGCGTGAGGCAACCAGGCTTCGTGTGAAAAATGAATTTGCGAGGGATGCCCTAATGATAGCCAAATAATTCCCAAGATGATGATGAGGGTCATGGGAATCAATAAGCCAAACACGCTGCAGACATTGCTGAACCAGCTTGAGACCCGCGTGCCAAAGCAATTGATCAGTGTGAACGCCCAAAAGGTGAATAAAATCACGGTGATCAGAAACAGTTTGCTGCGAACCAGTGCGGGATCAATCAAATAAGCGAAGGTACCGGCCACAAACGATAGGATTGTGGGATACCAGATCACATTTTCCAGCCATTGAAACCAAATGGCCATATAACCTAACGGCGTGCCAAACGCTTCTTTCACCCAAACATACACACCACCCTCCTCGGTCCAGCTTGAGGCGAGTTCGGCGGAAACTAAAGCCACGGGCACTAAAAAGAAAATGGCGCCGATGATAAAGAAGAAAATCAGGGCCGAGCCAAACAGTGCGGTAGCAGGCAGGTTGCGAATGCTATCGACGGAGCCCACCGTGATCATGACCAGGGCAAAAACGGATAAACGACGAAGTTGTGAATTCATACTAAAAACCTTATCTAAGCGAAAAAGAGTTAAACAATAAACGAAGTGGTTTAAGCCTGTTTTCGCTTTCGTTTGGATGGGGTGTTGGCAATGAGATGAAAGGCAAGGGGTGAGTGAGAATACAAAAGTGACATATTTTGACCTATTTAATCGTTCCAAATTTGAGACATAAAGCCGCAATGTTGATGTTTGAATGACATGAGGCGCTCCTAATCAATTGCCAAATGTAATGAATACAGAGATAATATTCTAGCCAAAAATACGGGGTAGGATCAAGATGGCTGGACTGAATAAATCAATTGCGAGCATGTTATTGTCTGAAAAAGGCAAGGCAAGCTTGAACACGGTCAGCCAAGATTTGCAAACGACAACGGAAAAAGCCGAAGGCTTGCGCCAGATGCCGGTTGAAAAGCTTCAGCGTGGCCAGTACCAACCTCGTCAACATATGGACAGTGATGCGCTCGATGAGCTTGCCGAATCGATCAAGGCGCAAGGCATCATTCAGCCCATCGTAGTTCGCCAATTAAAGCCGAGCGGCCAGTACGAAATCATCGCGGGTGAGCGGCGTTGGCGCGCGGCACAACGCGCAGGTTTGGATCGTGTGCCCGTGGTGGTGCGCGAGATTTCTGATGAGGTGGCTATGGCCATGGCGCTCATCGAAAATATTCAGCGTGAAAATTTAAATGCGATCGAAGAAGCTCAAGCGCTGCATCGACTATTGGATGAGTTTGGTTTAACGCAGCAAGAGGTGGCTGAAAAAGTCGGTAAATCTCGCACGACAGTCACCAATTTACTGCGCTTATTGAATCTGAATATGGATGTGCGCTTGATGTTGGAGCAAGGCAAGCTCGATATGGGGCACGCTAAAGTCTTGCTCGCACTCGAAGGCAACGTGCAAAGTCAAATCGCGCGCATGGTTTCGCTTAAAGGTTTGAGTGTGCGAGAAACTGAGCAGCTGGTGAAACAAAGCTTGCACGGCAAACCTAAAAAAGTGGCCACAGCCGTTGACCCGGATATCAAACGTTTGCAAATGGACTTATCAGAAAAGCTTGCGGCGAAAGTGGATGTTCAGCATGCTGCGAATGGTAAAGGCAAGATTATGATTCACTATTCCAGCCTTGATGAGCTTGATGGCATTTTATCGCACCTTAAGTGAGTCTTTCTTTTTTTAAAACGTTTGCATGGGCAAGTTGTCGGATAAATAAATCCAACCTTTGATCATGCGGTAAAGATACCAGACGTATACAGCAAAGATGACAATCACGCCAATGGCAATCAGGCAAAGCAAGAGGCCGATGAGGTACCAGATCAGCGCTTTCCAAAACGTTTGCGATTGCCAAGCAAAATGGGTGTGTAGCCAGCTGCCGGCCACATCGTCTTCGTTGAAGTAATTCAGCAAGATGGCCACGATAATTAAAGGCGGCAAAAATACCCCGAGCACAAAGCACAGGTAAATGGCGTGAGTCAGTGTGCGTGTAGAGGGTTTTGGGTTCATGGGCTATTCTTTCATGGTTTTTTCATTTTGCTCATGATATCTGAGCCTGTGGGCGCGGGCAATCCTGCCGAGACGATCAAAATTTGATCATGTCCGGCCGACTAGGCTCAGACGGAGCATGCTTTTATCGTCGGTAGCTCAAAGCAATTGGATTTATGCGATTTTTTGCCTTTTTAGCGTTGCGCATTGGGGGTGAAGTCATTATACTTTCGCGCTAATAATGACCAGGCAAAATGCTGTGAAAACGCGAGCAAACCCCGGAAGACGGGCTGCGCTGAAATTGATCAAGTGGCAGCTCATCTTAACCTTAGTGGTAAGCGTCGCGTTTTTGTGTATCTGGAGTCTCCAGGCCGCATGGTCAGGCTTGTTGGCAGGGTTAGTCTGCATGGCGGCCAACGGGGTTTTTATTGTAAAGACTCTGAGGTATCGCCAAGCACAACAGGCCAAACGGTTTTTGCTGGGTTTCTGGTTAGCAGAAACGGCAAAGCTTTTCATGATGGGGGTGTTATCGGTGATCGCCCTGCGCTACTTAGGCGCTGAGATCCAACCCTACATGGCGAGTTTTATCATTAATATAATGGTGTTTTGGATGGCACCGTTTGTGATATTGGGCTATTAATGGCGCGAGAAACAGGTTCACAGTATGTTATGCATCATTTGCAGCACTGGCACGTGGGGCATGGCTTTTGGTCAATAGACCTCGATGCAAGTTTGCTGGCTATCTTAATTGGTGTGGGCTTTTTGTGGTTGTTTCGTTTTGTGGCTAAGCGGGCGACCCATGAAGTGCCGGGCAAGCTTCAATGTTTTATCGAAATGATCATCGAGTTTGTGGATAAAACTGTTCGCGAAACTTTTCACGGCAAAAATCCTCTTATCGCCCCGCTCGCGCTGACGATTTTCGTCTGGGTCTTTTTGATGAATTTCATGGATTTAATCCCGGTTGATTTCTTGCCGAGCATTTTAGGCTTTATCGGTATTCATGATTTCCGCTCCGTGCCGACGGCAGACCCGAATATCACCTTTGGTATGTCGATACCGGTGTTCTTGCTTATTGTATTTTATAATTTTAAAGTCAAGGGTCTGAAAGGCTTGTCGCTAGAAGTGTTCACCAAGCCTTTTGGCGTGTGGTTACTTCCGATCAATGTGATTTTTCGCTTGATCGAAGAGTTAGTGAAGCCTTTGTCATTAGCGCTGCGACTGTTCGGTAATATGTTTGCGGGCGAGCTCATTTTTATTTTGATCGCAGGTCTCTTGCCGTGGTGGATCCAGTGGGCGCCAGGCGGTATTTGGTCGATTTTCCATATTCTGATTATTACCTTACAAGCATTTATTTTTATGATGTTGACGATTGTGTATTTAAGCATGGCACACGAGTCACATTAGGGTTTTATTGAGTAATCTACTTAGGAGGCAACATGAACGTCACAAAATTACTCGCCTTAGCGCACATCACAGGTCCATCAGCGATTGCTGCGGGTTTGTTGATTGGTTTAGCTGCACTGGGTACCGCGATTGGTTTCGGTATCTTGGGTGGTAAGTTTCTAGAAGGTGTGGCGCGTCAGCCAGAACTCTCGCCTATGTTAATGATGCGTATGTTCTTGATGGCCGGTCTTGTCGATGCCTTTGCTGCGATTTCTATCGTGATGGGCTTGTTTTTGTTTTTCGCGAGCAACCCGTTTATTGGTCAAGCTTTGAGTGCGTTGGCTAAATAAGCGAGACGCTTAACAAAGAGAGAGATCTATGCAGATTAATCTAACCCTCATTGGACAAATGATTACCTTCGGGATCTTCATTTGGTTCACAATGAAATACATTTGGCCACCGCTGATCAAGGCTATTCACGATCGCCAAGCGCGTATCGCAGAAGGCTTATCAGCCGCTGATAAAGGCCAAAAAGAGCTTGAGTTGGCAAAGCACCGCTCTGTAAAGCTTTTACAAGAAGCGAAGCTCGAAGCTTCCCAGCTGATTGAAAAAGCGAACAAGCGCTCGAATGAAATTTTGGAAGAAGCGAAAGAAAAATCGCGCATCGAAAGCCAAAATATCATTGAGAACGCGAAAAAAGACGTGGCTCAAATGCAGGCACAGGCCAAAGAAGTCTTGCGTCAAGATGTGGTTAATTTGTCCGTCTTGGGCGCGCAAAAAATTCTTGAGCGCGAAGTGGATGCAACGGCGCACAGCCAAATGCTGAAAACGCTTTCGGAGCAGCTTTAATGAGTAATGCCTTGAGCTTAGCCCGGCCCTACGCGAAAGCCATCTTTGAGGTGGCTTTAGATAAAAACGCACTGCAAGCGTGGTCTGTGTGGCTAAATCAATTGGCGTTTATTGCCAAGGATGCCAACGTACAATACGCGGTATCCAATCCAGAGCATGATACGCAAGCTTTGCTAGCGAATGTTTTATCGGTAATGGATGAGCGTGATGAAACGCTCGCGCGCTTTGTGTCTGTTCTGCTCGAAGCGAAACGCTTTGCCTTGTTGCCTGAAATTTTGTCGCACTTCGATCATTACAAAGCGCTGAAAGAACAAGAGCTCAATGTGGCTGTGACCACCGCGATGCCAATGAGTGATGAAGATAAAACGCTGCTTAATAAAGCCTTGGAACAACGTTTTAAACAATCTGTGAATTTAACTTATGACACGGATGAAAGCTTACTGGGCGGCGCCATTGTTCGCATCGATGATTTGGTTATCGATGGTTCAGGCCGCGGCCGACTTTCATCTTTGAAGCAATACCTTGAAGGAAATACACTATGTCATTAAACCCCTCTGAAATTAGCGACATCATTCGTAGCCGCATCGAAGGTTTTAAGGTGCAGAAACAAGAAGGCACTGAAGGCACGGTCATCAGCGTGAAAGACGGTATTGTCCGCGTGTTCGGTCTTGATGATGTGATGCAAGGTGAAATGGTGGAGTTGCCCGGCGGCGTGTTTGGTTTGGCTTTAAACCTTGAGCGCGACGCTGTGGGTGTGGTGGTCTTGGGTGATTACACACACATCAAAGAAGGCGAAAAATGCCGTTGTACCGGTAAAATTTTGGAAGTTCCCGTGGGCCCTGGTTTGCTAGGCCGCGTGGTTGACGCCTTAGGTAATCCGATTGATGGTAAAGGCCAGCTTAAATTTAGTGAAACCTGCCCGATCGAACGGGTTGCACCGGGTGTTTACTATCGTCAATCAGTGGATCAACCGGTCCAAACCGGCTTGAAGGCTATCGATGGTATGGTGCCTGTCGGCCGCGGCCAGCGTGAGTTGATCATCGGTGACCGCCAAACGGGTAAAACAGCGGTAGCGATTGATGCCATCATCAATCAAAAGGGTACCGGCATTAAGTGTATCTATGTGGCGATTGGTCAAAAAGCCTCTTCAGTGGCTAACGTGGTGCGCAAGCTTGAAGAGCATGGCGCGATGGAACACACGATTATCGTGGCAGCCAATGCGTCTGATCCTGCGGCTATGCAGTTTGTCGCGCCTTACGCAGGTTGTGCGATGGGTGAATATTTCCGTGATCGCGGTGAAGATGCCTTGATCATTTATGATGATTTAACCAAACAAGCTTGGGCGTATCGTCAAATTTCATTGTTGTTACGTCGTCCACCGGGTCGTGAAGCCTATCCTGGCGACGTCTTTTATTTGCACTCGCGTTTGCTAGAACGTGCTGCCCGTGTGAATGAGCACTATGTTGAGCAATTCACCAAGGGTGAAGTGAAAGGTAAAACCGGCTCGCTTACCGCGCTGCCTATCATTGAAACACAAGCGGGCGACGTTTCGGCGTTTGTACCCACCAACGTGATTTCGATTACCGACGGTCAGATTTTCTTAGAAACAGATTTGTTTAACTCGGGTATTCGCCCTGCCATCAATACGGGTTTATCCGTATCGCGTGTGGGTGGTGCAGCGCAAACCAAGATCATCAAAAAATTGGTCGGCAGTACGCGTATTGCCTTGGCGCAGTTTCGAGAGCTTGCAGCGTTTGCGCAATTTGCTTCTGACCTCGATGACGCAACACGTAAACAATTGGAGCGTGGCCAGCGCGTAACAGAAGTCATGAAGCAAAAGCAATATTCGCCACTGTCGTTGGCAGAAATGGCGCTTTCATTTTACGCGGTGAATAACGGTTTCTTGGATCACGTGCCGGTTGAAAAAATCGTTGTGGTGGAAGCTGAGTTGCATGCTTACTTCAAATCTGAAAACAAAGCCTTGTTCGATCAAATCAATGAGAAAGGCGATTATAACGACGACATCAAAGATGGCTTGGTGAAAGTGATCGAAGATGCGATGAAAACGATAGCTTGGTAAATAATCTATGTCATCGGCTAAAGAGTTACGCACAAAAATCGGTTCTGTGAAAAACACACAGAAGATTACGCGCGCCATGGAGATGGTCGCCGCAAGCAAGATGCGTAAAGCTCAAGATCGCATGAAACGTTCGAAGCCTTATGCTTTGAAAATTCGTGATGTGGCTCACCATGTTGCTTTGGCCTGCACCGAATACAAGCATTCGTTTTTAGAGCGTCGTGAAATTAAACGAGTCGGTTTTATAGTGGTATCCACCGATCGCGGTTTGTGTGGCCCTTTGAATACGAACTTGTTCAAAGCCGCTGTGAAGCACATGCGTGATTTTCAGCAGAAAAAAGTCGATATCGATTTGTGCTTAATCGGTAACAAGGCCGATGCCTTCTTCCGCCATTTAGGCGCGAATATTGTCGCCAAAGCGAGCCACCTGGGCGACGCACCAAAAATTGAAGATTTAATCGGTATCGTGAAAGTGATGCTTGATGCGTATCGCGATGAGAAAATTGATGCGCTCTACCTTTGCTATAACGACTTTATCAACACGATGCAACAGCGCCCAGAGGTGTTGGAGCTTTTGCCGATTACGCCCAGTGAAGATAAAGGTACCGAGAAAGGCCATTGGGATTATATTTACGAGCCCGGTGCGCGCGAGCTATTGGATCGTTTGTTACGACGATACATCGAATCTCAAGTGTACCAAGGTGTGGTGGAAAACTTCGCCTGCCAACAAGCCGCCACCATGGTTGCGATGAAAAATGCGACAGACAATGCGGGCAAAATTATTAATGATTTACAACTAGCGTATAACAAAGCGCGCCAAGCCGCGATCACCAGCGAAATTGCTGAGATTGTGTCCGGCGCTGATGCAGTATCTTAAGAGGTGAAACAGTATGAGTGAACAGGCTGTCGGAAAAATTGTTGAAGTGATTGGCGCGGTTGTCGATGTGGAATTTCCACGTGACAATGTGCCGAAGGTTTATGATGCCTTAACGATTGAAGGCAAAGAACTGGTGTTGGAAGTTCAACAAGAGGTGGGTGACGGCGTGGTTCGCGCGATTGCCTTGGGTTCATCAGATGGTTTATCACGCGGTATTAGTGTGGTGAATACGGGCAAACCGATTCATGTGCCGGTCGGTAAAAAAACCTTGGGCCGCATCATGGACGTTTTAGGCCGCCCTATCGATGAACAAGGTGAGATTGGTGCTGAAGAGCATATGTCCATTCATCGCAAAGCGCCAAGCTTTGAAGAACAGGCGGCAACTGAAGAATTATTAGAAACGGGTATTAAAGTTATCGACTTGCTTTGTCCTTTTGCCAAAGGCGGTAAAGTGGGTTTGTTCGGTGGTGCCGGTGTGGGTAAAACCGTGAACATGATGGAGCTTATCCGTAATATCGCGATTGAACACTCAGGTTATTCCGTTTTTGCCGGTGTGGGTGAGCGTACTCGTGAAGGTAATGACTTCTACCATGAAATGAAGGAATCAAATGTACTAGACAAAGTGGCTTTGGTGTATGGCCAAATGAATGAACCGCCGGGTAATCGGTTGCGTGTGGCCTTAACCGGTTTGACCATAGCAGAAAAATTTCGTGATGAAGGCCGAGACGTTTTATTTTTTGTGGATAATATTTACCGTTATACTTTAGCCGGTACCGAAGTGTCTGCTTTGTTGGGCCGTATGCCTTCAGCGGTGGGTTACCAACCGACCTTGGCTGAAGAGATGGGGACTTTGCAAGAGCGTATTACGTCAACGAAAACCGGTTCCATTACATCCGTTCAAGCGGTTTATGTGCCAGCGGATGACTTAACAGATCCATCCCCTGCCACAACGTTTGCTCACTTGGATGCGACGGTTGTGTTGTCTCGTCAAATTGCAGAATTGGGTATTTACCCTGCGGTCGACCCCTTGGATTCTACTTCACGTCAATTGGATCCTTTGGTTGTTGGTCAAGAACATTATGACGTGGCTCGTGGTGTACAAAAGGTCTTGCAACGTTATAAAGAGTTGAAAGATATCATCGCCATCTTGGGTATGGACGAATTGTCTGAAGACGATAAATTGATCGTGACGCGTGCACGTAAAATTCAGCGTTTCTTGTCACAACCGTTCTTCGTGGCAGAAGTGTTCACCGGTTCGCCAGGTATCTACGTGCCATTGAAAGAAACGATCCGTGGTTTCAAAGGCATCATCGAGGGTGAATACGATCACTTGCCAGAGCAAGCGTTTTACATGGTCGGCTCGATCGACGAAGCGATTGAAAAAGCGAAAACGCTATAAGGGTTGATAATGGCGGCAAAAACGTTTCACTTGGACATCGTCAGCGCAGAAGAGAAGATTTTCTCAGGTCTGGTTGAGCACATTACGGTTGACGGCGAGGAAGGCGGTTTGGGTATTTTTCCGGGCCACACGCCGTTATTAACTGGGATTAAACCAGGTGAAGTCAGCGCCGTGCTTGAGGGCGGCAAACGCGAAGTCTTTTTTATCTCAGGCGGTATGCTTGAAGTTCAGCCTGAAATCGTTACTGTGCTGGCTGATACCGTTATCCGCGCCGATGACATTGACGAAGAGGAAGCGCAAGAAGCCGTTGAACGTGCAAAGGCGCAGTACGACGAAATCGATAAGAAAGACAAGGCCGATTACAGCAAAGCCTTAATCGAGCTTCAAGAGGCCTCGGCCCGTTTGCGTGTTGTACGTGATTTGAGTAAATACACCAAACGCCATCTCGGTTAACTCCGTATTTAAAAGACACCCTTAGACTTGGATGACACACTGATCCATTTATGCCATGATCAAATGATCATGGAGACTATATAAAATGGATTTAAGCACCGAAAATAATCTACTCGCAAGGCTCGATCGCTTGCCTATTTGGCCCTATTCTCGCGGCGTCTTGCTCACTATAGGCCTCGGCTTTTTTTTCGCCTTCTTTGATATCATCACGATTGGTCTGGCCATTCCGGTTTTGGTCCAGCAGTTCCATGTTAGTTTGTCGCTGGTTTTGTGGTGTATCAGCAGCAGCTTGATCGGTTACATTGTTGGCTCTTTGTTTGACAGTGTTTTGTCGGATTTTTTCGGTCGACGTCTGGCTTTGATTTTATCCATGTTGTTTTTCAGTGTGGGCTCAATATTGTCAGCCTTTAGCCCGAATATATATTTTTTAATCGCCATGCGTTTTATTATTGGCATGGGCATTGGTTCAGAAATTGCGAATGTGACGACCTACTTGGGCGAGCTATCGCCAGCCAGCATTCGAGGCAAAATGACCAGTGTGGCTGTGGCACTGGGCTTTTTAGGTTTTGCCGTGGTGCCTTTTGTTGGTCTTGCTTTAATTCCTCATTACGTTTGGGGCTGGCGTGTGGTGTTTGCACTGGGTGGCTTGGGCGCACTGGTCGTCATGTTTTGTCGACGGTTTGTTCCACAATCGATACGCTGGTTGGTTTCGCATAGCAAGCTTGAACAAGCACGTGTGGAGCTTGAGGCGCTGGAGGCAAGAGTTGTATCACGGATAAAAAAAGCATTGCCGCCGATTGCAGCGTCAGAAGGCTTTGCGCCCTCTTCGTATAAAGATTTATTCAAACCGGCGCAGTTTAAAACGATACTGTTTTTTAGCGCGATTTGGTTTTTTTACTATATCGGTAATTATGCTTGGCTAACCTTGGATACCAAGCTTTTTTTGCTGGGTGGTTTTGACCTGCACAATAGTTTGCTATTGGTGTCGGTATCTTCCCTCGGCTTTATTTTGGGCTCACTGTTTGCGATCTTTTTCAGTGATTGTTTCGAGCGAAAATACACGATTTTTGTTTCGGCTATCGTATGGGCTCTTTGTTTGCTCGCGATTGCTTGGTGGCCGAGCTTGTGGCTGATTATGGTTTTGGGTTGTTTGGCTGCGATCACTATTTCAATACTTATCCCACTGCTCTACACCCTAACCGGCGAGAGCTTTCCAACGGCATGCCGCGCCACAGGTATTTCAGTAACCGATGGTGTAGGTCATTTGGGGGGCGCGTTTTGCGGGCAAATTATTTTTGCGGTGTATGATTATACGAAAGCCTCTGGGCACGGCGTGAGCTTTGCGTTTACGGCGATGGCTATCACAGGCTTAATCACGGCGATTATGGTGCTGTTTGGTTTGCGCATGACACGGCAAAGCTTGCAGCAGTAAACGGGCTTAAATTAATTTTTCAAGCGAGCGGAGAGCCATTTCAACAGGTAGAGCGCGAATATTGTCGATGACTTTTTCTTGAGTGCCCTGGTAGACTAAAAAGCATTCTGCTTCAGGATAGTCGGCATGAAAGGCTTTTAGCCCCTTTAAGTCGTTGTTATCGAAACGATCGCGGTGCTTAATTTCAAAAGCCTTAAAGCCGTTCTCGCCATATAGAACAATGTCGACCTCTTGGCCCGTGTGGGCTCGCCAGTAATAGAAATCATATTGTTTATCAGAATAAGCATTGATCGCTCTAAGCTCTTGCAAAAATAAGCCTTCTAAAGCGGGGCCACTGATTTCAGATTCGCTATCCAAAGGTCCGCGAGGGCGGATTTGTTGATAAATTCCTGCGTCGAAAAAATAAAACTTAGGGTGTTTTGCAAGTTTACGTTTTGCTCTACGTGTAAAAGCAGGCAGGCGATAGGCAATGAGCAAATCTTCTAATATGTTGAAGTAGTTTGAAACCACCTTTTGATCCATGCCTATTTCACGAGCAATAGAAGATAGGTTTAGCTGCTCTCCGTGAGAAAAGCTTGCGATTTCTAAAAAACGATGAAACGATTGTATATTTCGTGTTAAGCCCTCTTGTAAAACTTCTTCTCGTAGATAGTTGTCCACATAACTTGCCAAAAATTTATTGGGCTCTTTTGTTGAAATCACTTTAGGTAATTGCCCATACCGTAAGCTGTGAGATAAGTTAAAGTCATCCTCGAGCTCAATAGCGGTTAAGGGGTGCATGCTTAGACCAAATGCTCGGCCCGCCAAAAGATTAACGCCCTTTTTTCTTAGGCTTCTTGCGCTAGATCCGGTCAGTATAAAGCGTCGCTTATGGTGTTCGATTTGGCGGTGAACCTCATCTAATAGTGCGGGAATTTTTTGAACCTCATCGATAATGATCCAGTTATTTTTTTTGTGATCGATATAGGTGGATAAGCGAGAAGGTTGAGACGATAGTTCTAGATAGACGGCTTGATCCAGTAAATCGATATAGATAGCGTCTTGAAAGTGCGCTCTTAGCCAGGTGGTTTTGCCCGTTCCTCGTGGGCCGAAAAGGAAGTAACTATTCTCGGCATGGTAATCGATGTGCAGAAGGCGTTTGTACATAATTTAGGCTTTTATGGGGTTTCAGGCCAGATTATAGCACAAAAGATAGAAAAACCGGACCACAACTCCGAAATTTCCTAGATTTTTCGGAGTTGTGGTCCGGTTTTTCCATAAAATTAGTGCCCGAGGGCATTCTTCACGGCGGACTTTACCGCTTCAATCTGGATATCCGAAATGGTTTTACCTTGGACTACATGGTTATTGGCCGATTTAGGAAACGGCCCGAAACGGTTTAAGTTGGTTGGGCCAAAAAGTACAACCGTTGGCGTTTGCATGGCATAGGCGATATGTGTTGTACCGGTATCGCAGGCCAAGTACAGGGTCAAGTGTTTCATTAAAGCGGCGGCTTGTAGCACGGATGTTTTATTCGCAAAGTTAATGGCATTAGGCACAGCCTTGCAGAATTCTTTGATCATGGCGCCTTCTGCTTTTGTGCCGGTGACGATAAAGCGAAGACTCGGTATTTGTTTGGTGAGCTCGTGGGCAAGCGTAATAAAATTTTCCATGGCCCAGACTTTTTTGTGGGTGAAGCGATCTTTTTTCGGCGACCATAACCAGCGCTTAGCAATGCGGCGGCAGCCTAAATGTAAACCAATAACGGGCGATTCATTTTTATTAATACCGAGGTGCTTCAGTTCTGCAGCGATGGTGTGCTCATCGCTGTCACTAGGATAGAGAAAATAATGCAGTAAATAATCAGGCATCGGTTTGTCACAGAGTTCAGATAAAAAACGCAGTTTTTGTTCGGCCAGGTGTGCATCATGCTTCATATTCTCAAGCACAAGTGTGTTTGGGGCGAGCCAGCGAATGTACTCCGGAAAATAATGCTCGTAATCACTTAAAAAAAGAAAGTGGTCGTAATCATTTTTAAGTTTGGCGCATTGTTTTCTATGGGGTTTAATAAAATACTGTCCAATGTGTGGGTTATTTTCAATCACGGCGGCGGTGACTGGGCTTAGGCAGATGGCATCGATATGACAGTTTGGATAATAGTGTTTGATAAACTCAATCGACGGCGTGTTGAACAAGGTGTCGCCCAGGCGTTCTGGCAAAACGATAGCAATTTTCTTTCCTTCAAACATCTTTATAACCCCCATGACGGTTGCTCATACTAGCTTAAAAAAAGCTTAAATTGAACATCTCGACTCGTTTTATAATCAAAACTGGTTTAGTATAGAAGCGATAAATCAAGGGCTTATAGCTTATGAGTACAGCGTATCATGTCATCAAGGACCCTGTGCACGGGTCTATGCAGTTCACGGATCAAGAAAATCAGTGGATCAAACCCTTTATCGATTCACCGAGCTTTCAACGCTTGCGACATATCAAACAGCTAGGGATGGCCGACTGGATTTTTCCCGGTGCGGTACATACTCGTTTTAATCATGGATTGGGCTGCTCGTATGTGGCTAACCAAATCGCAAATAAACTCGGTCTGAGTGATTCTGATCGTCAGTTGGTCACAATAGCGGGTCTTTTGCACGATGTGGGCCATGGTCCCTTTTCGCATGCTTTTGAGTATATTTTTAAGCACCAGTGGATCAAGCATGAAGATTGGACGCCGCTGTTTTTAAATGATTACCTGCTCCCCGATTTTCTGGAAAAATTTAACGAGCGCAATCCATCGCTGCCTCTAAGTGAATCACGGTTTAGCATCATTAAAAACTTGATCATGCACAAAGAGTCTCATCATAAATTATTGGCAGATATCGTCTCATCACAGATGGATGCCGATCGTTTGGATTATCTTTTGCGCGACAGCCACTTTTGTGGCGTGAAATACGGCCACTATGATTTGCGATGGTTGCTACATTGTTTAACGATTGTTGAAAGCCAGGAAGGCCAGCGTTTGGGCGTGAGCCAAAAAGGCATTGGGGCCGTTGAGCAATATTTGATGGCAAGGCGATTAATGCTACGTAATGTCTACTTAAATGGCAAAAAACATGCTGCAGAATTCCAGCTAAGCTTGTTTTTAAGTCATTTAGCGAAAGCCGTGGATGATAAAGCGCTGATTGGACCTTTTGCCGAGCGCAGTCTCATTAAATTTTTGGTGAAAGTGCGTGAGTTTAATCACAATGTGAGTGAGCATAATTTAGAGACACTCCGGTCACAGTTTTTGCAAGGCCAGTATGGCTTGTATAAAAAACTCTGTGATTACGATGTCTTTGCAATGATTCGTCACTTCTCAAGCTTAGACAATGATATTCCTTTGGTCCAAATTGCTAAACGCTTGCAGCATAGGCAGTTGCCGAAAATTGTGATGCTAGACCACGACAAGCTTGAGCGAGCAAAAGAGTTAATTGAAACCCTTAAGGTGGAACCTTGGCGTTTGCGCTTATTAGAGTTGCCGCATGAGGCTTATCAGCAAGACAAAGACCCCATTTTGGTGATGGATAAACATGGCGCTACGCGTCATTTGGAAGAAGATTCTCTCATTATTAGCGGCTTATCCAACCGTAAAGAAAGCTTGTTAATGTTGTGCATTGATGCAAGTTTATTTGACCACAAAAAAGTAAAACCTTTTTTTTAGAGATGCTTGCTTCGCCCTTTTCTAGGGCGTATCTCTGAGAGGTATTGAGCTTGATTTTTCTTCTTTCCCTAGGCAAAATGCCCTAACTTGATTAAAAGGATTCATGGTGTTTTACCCTCTTTGTCAATGACAAGCACTCAAATTACAGTGCCGCGTGCGCTGGGCTTTGTCATATTTAAACTCAGAGGATATTTATCATGTTAGACCTTAAACACATCGACGTTCAATTTTCAGATCACACGCTTTTTTCGGATGCTAATTTTACGCTTTATGCTGGCCAGAAATACGGCGTGGTTGGCCGAAATGGCGCGGGTAAGACCACATTTTTTTCATTGATACAGAAAACACTATCGCCTGATGGTGGTGAAGTGGTGTACAACGATCGCCTGCATATCGCGAGCGTCACACAAGAAATCGATAGGCTCGACTTGCCCGCCATTGATTATGTGATCGAATCCTACCCTATTATTGGTAAGCTTTGGTTGGACATGAAAGCCTTTGAGCAATCGGAAGACTATGAAAAGCTCGCTGATGTGCACATGCAGTTGGCTGAACACAAAGCGTATGATATCGAAGCACTGGCCGCTAAGATTTTGCACGGTCTGGGTTTTGCACAGGATGAGCTGCAGCAAACTGTTGGCGCTTTTTCCGGTGGTTGGCGTGTGCGTTTGAATTTGGCGCGCTGTTTGATTCAGCCGGCTGAGTTAATGTTGCTGGATGAGCCAACCAACCATTTGGATATGGACGCGATCATTTGGTTACAAGACTGGTTGAAAAGCTATTCTGGCAGTTTAATGGTGATTTCACATGATCGTTATTTTTTGGATCAAGTCACGGAATACACGCTGGCCATCGAGCAGAAAAAACTGATTCCCTATAAAGGCGGCTACTCTCAGTATGAGCAAGAAAAAGTCTTGAAAGCTGAGCTTGCTGAAAAGCAAGCTAAAAAACAGGCTAAACAGCGCGAACATTTACAATCCTTTGTCGATCGTTTTCGTGCGAAAGCCTCTAAAGCCAAACAGGCTCAAAGTCGCATGAAGATGTTGGAAAAACTGCCAACCATTGCCTTAGCGCAAGCCGACTCCCCCTACCGCATACAGTTTTTTGAAAGTGAGGCCTTAAGTAACCCGGTGCTTAAATTGGAAAACTTTAGCTTCGCTTATGATGAGGCCCCTGTGTTTAATAAAGCGAACTTTGGTTTGAATCAAGGTGATCGCTTAGGTTTGCTGGGGTTAAACGGTGCTGGTAAATCAACACTTGTAAAACTCATGGCTGCTCAATTGCAAGCACAACGCGGCGAAAGAATTCAAAGTGCTAAGCTTAACATTGGGTATTTCGCGCAGCACCAAGTGGAGCATTTAAAATTAGAAGAAAGCGCTTATCAACATTTACAGCGCTTGGCGCCTGGCAAAACAGCCTCGGAGCTTAGAGGTTATTTAGGCGGCTTTCATTTCAGTGGCGATAAAGCACTGCAAAAGGTTGAGAGCTTTTCAGGCGGCGAAAAAGCGCGCTTAGCACTCGCCTTAATTATTTGGCAACGCCCTAACCTCTTGTTACTCGATGAGCCGACCAACCATTTAGACATGGATATGCGCGAAGCGCTCACGATCGCTTTACAAGATTATGATGGCGTGCTGATTTTAGTCTCGCATGATCGTCATTTGCTAGAAGCCACGGTGGATCAATTTTATTTAGTTGATGGTGGCCAGGTCGCACGCTTTGAAGGTGATTTGGATGACTATGCGAATTGGTCTAAACAACGCCGTGAGATTAAACCCAAATCATCGCCTAAACCCAACGCTAAAGCAGCGGTTGTCGACAGCAAAGCCATAGCGCGAATTGAAAAAGATATCGAAAAAGCCACAGATGCCCTGGCCAAGATTGATCAGGCCATGAGTGCTTTGGCGCAGGATGATTTTGACGCCATGGCCAAATTAGCCAAAGAGCGCAAAGCCCTTGAAAACCAACTGGCCAAGCTAGAAGAGGCCTGGCTTGAGGCGCAGTGATTTTTTCTATCTTGCATCATGTTTGATCTAAAATTCTCTGCGCAAACAAAGCCGCAATCACTTGGACAAGCCAGCGCGGTTTTGCTTTAATAATACGCGCTTTTTAACTATCGGTTAGCACGCCAGCTATGTGTTATAGCCAACGCGATTTCAATCAAGGTTTATCATTATAGATAAAGCCTAAATCACAGAATGGGGAATTTAGAATATGAGCCATAACCCAATTGAAATAAAGTTACCAAACAATCAATCCGTTATCACGGACAAGGGCTTGGTTATTGTTGGCGCCAATGGTAGTGGTAAAACTCGGCTGGGTACTTGGCTATATGCTCAGCACGCAAGCTCAGCACACCGTATTTCAGCTCAAAAAAGATTAGGGTTTTCATCTGAGGTTTCCTCAACCCAAAAAGCAAGTGAAGACTTTAGCCGTAGCCATAAAGCGAATGCGTTTAACCCGACGAATATGCAGAGAGATTACGATCAGTTATTAGCTTGGTTATTTTCAGAAGAAAATGCTGCTTGTCGAGATTATCGTTTGCAATCCATAAGCGAAAAAAACAAAGTCAATCCTGTGCCGACAAAACTTGAGAGGATTAAGTCTATTTGGGAAGAAGTTTTACCTCACCGAAAATTAATTATTGGAAACCAATTTATTAAGGCAAAATCTAAGCATGCAGATGCCGAAGAATATTCAGCTTCAGAAATGAGTGATGGTGAACGGGTTATTTTTTATTTGATTGGTCACTGTCTTATCGCTAAACCGCAAGGCATTATTATTATCGATGAGCCTGAGATGCACTTGCACAAAGCGATTCAATCTACCCTATGGAATAAGATTGAGCGAGAACGTGCTGATTGTATTTTTGTTTATCTGACCCACGATGTCGCTTTTGCAGCTTCAAGGGCAGGTTTTACTAAGTTATGGCTTGAAAGCTACGATAGTAAAAATAATTGGCAGTTAACGCAGTTAGAGGAGTCACAAGAACTTCCAGAAGAGCTTTTGCTGGAGTTATACGGTAGTCGAAGAAAAATTTTATTAATCGAAGGAATTTCTGGCTCCAATGAATCACAGTTTTACCAAAACCTCTTTGAGGATTTTTTGATAAAACCCTGTGGCAGTTGTGAAAATGTTATTTCATATGTTAAAGCGCTGAAAAATAATACTGAATTTCATCATGAAAAAGTGTATGGTCTGATTGACAGGGATAGGCGAACGGATGAAGAAGTAGAAGCTTTAAAAGAAAATAATATTTTTACACTCGAGGTTGCTGAGTTTGAAAACTTATTTGCAACTCCAGAGATATTGAAAATTGTTGCCGATAGGCAAGCGCATGATGCTGAAAAAAAAGCAGAAGAGGTTAAGGCATTTGTTTTTGATGAATTTAATAAAGAGCTTGATGCTCAGATTCAATTGCATGTGCAGCAAGAAATCAAATGGCGGTTAAATGGATTGGATTTATCAAAGCTAAAAGACAGTAACTCGCTCGCTGATTTAATTAATACTAACCTCGACACTGACGATATAAAGAAAGAATTAACAGCAGCATTTGAAAAAATACGCGATAATAGCGACTACACATTTCTCCTAAAAAAATACAACAGGAAAACCATTGCCTCACGAATAGGTGCTATTTTTGGCCTGAAGACTGACGAGCTTCCTAACTTTGTTGTTCGATTATCTAATCAGAACGATTTCCAAAAAAACCTTAGAAACGCTGTGTTATTCTATTTGCCACCAAAGTTTAATGATTTGCTCACGGACAAGTCAAGCGAGCAAGCTACGAATCCAGTCGAAGATGTTAATGAAGTGGAGCCAGCATGAAAACTAATCTAGCTATTTTTGAAGATTACCAAATCCGTCGCATCTATGACGAGGAAGCTGAAACTTGGTTCTTCTCGGTCGTGGATATTATTCAAGCACTGACCCAACAGCCGGATTATCAAGCCGCCAGAAATTATTGGAAGGTATTGAAAAATAGGCTAAAAAAAGAGGAAAGTGAAGCGGTTACAAATTGTAACCAGTTGAAAATGACGGCTGAAGATGGCAAAGCTAGATTAACAGATGTCGCTAATGCTGAAACACTTTTACGTCTAGTCCAATCTGTCCCCAGCCCTAAAGCCGAGCCAATCAAGCTATGGCTGGCAAAAGTGGGTTATGAGCGGATGCAAGAAATGGCTGATCCCGCAAGGTCTCTTGATCGGGCGCGCGAAACCTGGCAAAAACATGGCCGCAGTGAGAAATGGATTCAGCAGCGCATGATGGGTCAAGAAACGCGCAGTAAATTGACGGATTATTGGAAGGAGCATGAGGTTAGCGAAGCTAAAGAGTTCGCCATTCTGACTAACATTATTCACCAAGAATGGTCGGGTATTAGTGTTAAGGCGCATAAGAATTTAAAAGGCTTGAAAGCGGAAAACTTACGCGATCATATGAGCGAAGCAGAGCTGATCTTTACGGCCCTGGCGGAGTTTTCAACACGGCAAATTGCAGAAAGTACGGAGGCCACAGGAATGGAAGAAAACAAGGTGGCCAGTAAAAAGGGGGGTGGTATTGCCAAAAAAGCTAAGTTAGAGCTGGAACATAAAACCAAAAAGAAGGTGGTCTCAAAAGAAAACTATCTGCCCTCAAAAGGTAAGAGGTAAGTTTGGGGGCGTTGCCCGCGAAGTTAATTCTCTTTGCGACAATTGGCTTGAGGCGCAGTGATTTTTTATAGGCTATACTCGAACTTTTCTAACTTTGATTGTCTTCGGGGCTTCTGGTGAATGCTGAATTTAGTGACTATATTGTTTATGTTGATGAAAGTGGCGACCACAATTTGGAGCGCATTAATCCAGAGTATCCTCTGTTTGTATTAGCGTTTTGTATTTTTGAGAAAAAAAACGTACGTAAATCAAATTACTTCGAGTATTCAATCATTCAAGTTTAAGCAATTTAGCCATGATATGGTTGTTTTGCATGAACATGAAATTCGAAAAGCTGAAAATGCATTTTCAATGCTTGTTAATTCAGAGAAACGGCATGATTTTATGACTCACCTGAATGGACTAATTGAAGAAGCACCCTTTACTATCGTAAGCACAGTGATTGAGAAAAATCGCTTGCGTGAGCGATATTCAGAACCAGCAAACCCATACCATTTGGCTTTAGGTTTTGGTCTAGAAAGAGTCTTTAGTTTTTTGAAAGAGAGGGGGCAAGACAAGCTTAAAACGCATATTATCTTTGAGTGCCGCGGTAAAAAAGAAGACAAAGATTTAGAGCTAGAGTTTCGGCGTGTTTGTGATGGAAATAATCAATGGGGCAAGCTGCCTTTTGAGATAATTTTAGCAGATAAAAAGACGAACTCATGTGGATTACAGCTAGCTGATCTTATTGCTCGCCCTGTTGGTCGTTCTGTGCTTGATTCGCAAAAAAATAATAGAGCATATTCTTTGATAGAGAAGAAGATGTATCGTAGCCAGCAGGGAAAACTAAAGGGTTATGGATTAAAAACCTTCCCTTAAAAAGCGAAAAGCCTCGGTCTTCACCGAGGCATAGACGCCGATCGGGATTCCCCAATCCACTTGTCAACATTATGGCTAACTTGGAGAAATAATCAATAAAAAGCCGCATTTTTATACAAACCAATGCGGGCTGAAGGGTGGATAACGAGCCGTTTGGTTCTTGCCCGAAAGGCCAATTTCGGCTACTCTCTGCGGCTGATATAGGTAAGGTATTCAAGGGGATTTCATGGGGCTTTCAGTGGTCATTTTAGCAGCAGGACGCGGCACGCGAATGAAATCTGAAGTGCCCAAGGTTTTGCACACCATCGCAGGCCTACCCATGCTTACCCATGTGATCAATACGGCCAAAGCCTGTGAGGCGTCTGAGATTTTTGTCATCTATGGTCATGGTGGTCAGCAAGTCCAAGAGACTCTGGCTGCTCAAAAAGTCACTTGGGTGCACCAGAAACAAACGCTGGGTACCGGCCATGCTGTCGCTCAAGCCTTACCCCACCTAAAAGCAACGGACCAAGTCTTGGTGCTCTTGGGCGATGTGCCCATGATTTCCAAAGAAACGATTACCCGTTTGCGAGAGCGCACGCCCAAAGATGCGATTGGTTGGTTAACCGCACACGTGAAAAACCCCGCAGGTTTTGGCCGCATTGTGCGTGATAGTGATAACAACCCCGTGCAAATCGTTGAAGAAAAAGACGCAAGCGATTTACAAAAAACGATTGATGAAATCAACACCGGTATTTGCCTGGTTCCGGCAAAATATTTAAAAGACTGGCTGCCTAAACTTAAGCGAAACAATTCTCAAAAAGAATATTACCTCACTGATATTTTTTCGGTGGCGGTTCAACATGGTGTGAGCTTGGTTACGGTCTCGCCAGAGTCTTTGATTGATGTTCAAGGCGTGAACGATCGCATACAGCAAGCGCAATTAGAGCGCGCCTACCAAGCCCGTATCGCTGAAGACTTGATGCGACAAGGTGCCACTTTATTAAGTCCGGATCGTATCGATGTTAGGGGTCGTTTAACGATTGCCAATGATGTCAAAATTGATGTCAATGCTATTTTTGAAGGCGAGGTAACATTGGGCGCCCATTGTTATATTGGTCCGAATGTGTACTTAAAGAACACTGTGGTCGGCAAAAACGTCGTGATCAAAGCCAATAGTGTGATTGAAGATGCCAACATTGCTGATGATTGCGAAGTGGGACCCTTCGCACGGATTCGCCCGGGCACAAAATTGGCTAGGGGTGCAAAGATCGGTAACTTTGTTGAAACCAAAAACGCAGACATTGGCGCGGGCTCAAAAGTCAGCCATTTAAGTTATATCGGTGATGCTAAGCTTGGAAAAGCGGTGAATGTGGGTGCAGGTACAATCACTTGCAATTACGATGGCGCGAATAAACATCAGACCACGTTAGGTGATGATGTGTTTATTGGCAGTAATACCGCATTGGTAGCGCCTGTTAAAGTGGGTAAAGGTGCAACGGTCGGTGCGGGTTCTGTGATTACAAAAGATGTGTCAGCCAATGAGCTTGCGTTAACACGCGCCAAACAAACAAATATTAAAGGCTGGAAAAGGCCTAAGAAAAAACTAAAGGGTTAATATATGTGTGGAATTGTTGCTGCGGTTGCAGAACGTGATGTCACTCAAATTTTGTTAGAAGGCTTGAAACGCTTAGAGTATCGTGGCTATGACTCTGCGGGTGTGGCCGTGCTTTCGGATAACACGATTAAGCGTGTTCGCACAGAAGGTAAGGTTGCGTCTTTAGAAGAAGCGCTCAGCCAATCACCGATCAATGGTCGCTTAGGTATTGCCCACACACGCTGGGCAACACACGGTAAACCCAGTGAACGAAATGCACATCCCCATATGTCGGGCGATATTGTGTTGGTTCACAATGGCATCATTGAAAATTTCGAAAGCTTGCGCGAGCGTTTAAAGCAAGAAGGCTATGAGTTTCATTCTGAAACCGATAGCGAAACCATCGCCCACCTCATTCACTTGCACCATAAAAAAAAGGCGGATTGGGTTGCTGCTGTGCGCGCAGCGATTGCAGAGCTTGAGGGCGCGTATGCCTTGGCGATTATGCACAAAGACCATCCAGATCAACTTATCGGTGTGAGAAAGGGTTCGCCGTTAGTCGTTGGCCTGGGTATCGGTGAAAATTTTTTAAGCTCGGATAACTTGGCTTTGTTGCCAGTGACGCAGAAATTTATTTTTTTAGAAGAAGGTGATTTTGTGTTGCTGACGCGCGAGTCGGTTGAAGTGTTTGATGCACAGCATCAATCAGTTGAGCGAGAAACCTATACGTCGAGCTTACAACACGATGCCGCCGATCGCGGTGAATTTCGCCACTACATGCTTAAAGAGATTTATGAGCAACCCACGGTAATGGCGGATACATTGCAAGGCCGTGTGAACGATGATCATGTATTGATTGAAAGCTTTGGCCCGACAGCGCAAACCATTTTTGAAAAAGTGCAGGCCGTGCAAATTATTGCGTGTGGTACGAGTTATCATGCGGGCTTGGTGGCAAAGTACTGGATAGAGTCTGTCGTGGGCGTGCCTTGCCAGGTTGAAGTCGCTAGCGAGTTTCGCTACCGTAAAGCAGCGATTGCTGATAGCACCCTAATTGTCACGATTTCTCAATCAGGCGAAACGGCCGATACCCTGGCGGCACTTCGCGACATTCAAAAAAAACCGCAAGTCTTATCGACGCTCACGATTTGTAATGTGCCTGAAAGCTCATTAGTGCGTGAATCAGACTTGGTCTTTATGACGCGAGCAGGCACTGAAGTCGGCGTAGCCTCAACCAAAGCCTTCACCACACAGTTAGTTTCTTTGTTGTTATTCACGCTCGCCTTAGGCCGCGCCAAAAAAATCATTGGTATTGATGAAGCTGCCTGTGTTTCTTCGCTAAAACATTTGCCCGGCTTATGCCAAGAAGTGCTTGGCTTAGATGGCGATATTGAGAGCATGGCTGAAGCGTTTGCGAATAAACACCATACCTTGTTTTTAGGCCGTGGTGTGCAATATCCCATTGCCATGGAAGGTGCGCTAAAGCTTAAAGAAATTTCCTATATTCATGCTGAGGCCTACCCCGCCGGGGAATTAAAACACGGCCCGTTGGCCTTGGTTGATGAAGACATGCCAATTGTAGCATTAGGTCCCAATGATGAATTGCTGGAAAAATTAAAATCCAACTTACAAGAAGTGCGCGCGCGCGGTGGGCAATTGTTTGTCTTTGCCGATCGTGATGCAGGCATGAAAAATGAAACCGCGGTCACTGTCATGAACTTACCGCCGGTTCACCCGCTCTTGGCCCCGATTCTTTACACCTTGCCATTACAGTTGTTGTCGTATCACGTTGCAGTGATCAAGGGCACCGATGTGGATAAGCCCCGTAATCTGGCCAAATCTGTTACTGTGGAATAGGCGTCATATTTTTTACAGTAGCAAAGCTTTAGGCCCCAAAAAAGGGCCTTTTTGCGCCACTTGCCAATACTTGGGTTGTGCCCCAGGTATTTTAACCAAATTATTGTATTGTAACCCAATAGTTTTCGCTATATGATTGGATTATAATCCAATTATGGCTTATTTCTTATGATCACAACGCTTTTAGAGATACAAAACACCCTCCTTTTAGGCTTTAAAGGCAGAAAGCATTATTCACGGGCGCTTTACAACAAAATTAACCTTAATAACCGTTTTGTGGGTTTGGTGGGTGCACGGGGTGTGGGTAAAACCACCTACCTGCTTCAGTTAGTGCAGAATAATGAAGCAAGCCTCTACGTCTCGGCGGATAATGTTTTTTTTCTTGAGCACAGTTTGCTTGAGTTGGTTGACACACTTTATAAAGAAACTGATATTCGAACGTTGTGTATCGATGAAATTCATAAATACCCGAATTGGAATCAAGAGCTCAAAAATATCTACGATACTTATTTGGAATTTAAACTTATTTTTACAGGCAGCTCAGCCATTGACCTTGCCCGCAGCAAGTATGATTTATCACGACGAGTGGTTTTATATTCCTTTTATGGCTTTTCATTTCGAGAGTATTTGGCGTTTAATGATATTGCTAAAATTGATACCGTGACGCTGAATAATATTTTAGAAAAACCACAAGAGCTTCTCGGTGAAATATCCCTGATCAATCCCATAAGACTGTTTAAGGATTATTTGCGTTTTGGCTATTATCCTTTTTCAAATGATTTTTCACAGCGAGTCGATTTTTACCAAGCCATTCGCAATATTCATCAGAAAAGCATTTATGAAGATATTGGCACAGCGCATCAGTTAAAAACGGGTACATTGCTGGTGCTTGAAAAATTATTTAAATATGTGGTTAACTCAGTGCCCGGTGAGCTGAGCGTGTATAAGGTTGCCAGTACGCTGGGCAAGGATTTTAAAAGCATATCGGAATATGTTCGTTACTTAGAGGAAGCAGGGCTTTTACGTTGTTTACGATCGAGTCAAGCAGGTAAAGGGCAATTAAAAAACCCAGAAAAATTATTGCCGGGCAACCCCAATATGGTTTATGCGGAGCTTATTAAAGAAAGCGCAGATATTTTAGGCAATATACGAGAAAGCTTTGTGCTATCACACTTACAGAATGCTGGCCTAGCAGTATTTTATCAAAAAACCGGCGATTTTTATGTTGAGGGCAAAACGCTAGAGATCGGTGGTAAAAATAAAACACGCCGTCAGATCAAAGGCGTCGAAGATGCCTATGTGTTATCTGACGATACGGTCACGGCATTTAAAAACACACTGCCTTTGTGGTTGCTAGGGTTCTTGTATTAAAAAGCTAGCGTTACCAGCTGTCACTGCAGCCATTGCTTAGGCCACAATTTGATGACGTGCAATTTTGGCAGAAGCCAGACTGTTGATGGATAATAAGCCAGTGATAAACAGTGCAGTAGAAAAAATTTTTGGGTTCAGGATTAGGTCGTCTTATACACGTGATAATCATTTAGAAATGTATAAGGAAACATAGATTAAGATCCCATAAAGCCGCCGCCATCATGTTCAACAGGCTCGGGTCCCCCGCCTAGGGTTTCTTTTATTCGGAGAACATCACACGTTGGTAACAGCCAGGTAAGCTTCATGATAAGATAGATTCCTTTCTAAGTGAGTCAAACAATAGGATCAAACTGTAATCTATAAACTAAAACGAGGTCAATCATTTATTTTTGTCATAAGATCACGCATTTTCTCACATGCGATGTGCATCACACGGATGTTATGCGTGGTTGCTAACGGATGGTACAATGGCGAGTTGGATTTAAACAAAAAGTGCATATAAGCCCGGGTGTGCTTTGTGCAGGTCTGGCAGTCGCAATCGTCCATGATTGGGCGCTCATCTTTGGCAAAGCTGGCTTTCTTAATTTGAAGGCGACCTCGATCAAACGTGCTGTCAAAGCGTAGCCAATCATCCTCTTCAACAAATGAACCCGAGTATAAAGCACCGTGTCGGGCATTGCGTGTCGGCGCCACACAGTCAAAAATATCGATACCTTCCTTGACCACGTCGAGTAAGTCTTGTGGGTGCAGGCCCACTCCCATGGTGTAACGCACTTTATCTTCCGGTAATTCTGGACGTAGCCAATCGATGATTTCAGCGGTTTTGGGCATATCAAAACCAATGGCCTCGCCGCCAATGGCAATACCATCGAGCGGTTGCTTTAAAATAAACTCGGCGCTTTGTTCGCGAAGGTCTCGGTAAGAGCCCCCTTGTATAATGCCAAATAAGGCTTGGTGATTGCCATAATCTGAGTCGGTTTGCTTATCATGCGCTTCAATGGATTCTAGTAACCAGCGATGGGTTCGCTCCATGGCTTTAATGGCCACACGCTTGTCTTCATCTTCTGGTGTGCACTGATCAAAGGCCATGATGATATCTGCCCCAATAGTCTTCTGGGTTTTGATCGATACAGCGGGGGTCATATGAATGACCTTGCCTGTATCGGGGTGCTTGAAATGTGCGCCTTGCTCGTCAATTTTACAAATCTTTGCATTCTTTGATAAAGAAAAAACCTGAAAGCCGCCACTATCGGTAAGCATAGGAGCTTGCCAAGCCATAAAAGGATGCATACCTCTTGCAGCATGAATGATGTCCATGCCAGGGTTTACGAGCATATGGTACGTATTGCCACCCAAAATGATTTGGCTGCCCGCCTCTTCTAGCATGGGGGTGGTCATGCAGTTGACGGCTGCGCGTGTACCCACCGGCATAAAGCACGGCGTAATAAATTCTCCGTGAGGGGTGGTGACTTTTAAGCTTCGTGCATGATGCTTTTGATGTTTGGCTACGATTGTGCTGTTAAAACCGGGTTTCAAGCTGACCTCTCAGGCTGAACGACTCGCCATTATAAGCCGATAGTGTTATAAATGAAACGGAAACAAAAGGAGGTCGCCATGTTTTACTTTTTAGATTTAGGTAATGATCAAATTGTTGCTGCGCGCGTTGAGGGCAAACTAACCCATGCCGATTACGCCGAACATTTGATGCCAAGGCTTGAGGCAGCTATCAAGAAGCACGGCAAGGTACGCTTTTATCTAGACCTTAAAGGTTTTGAGGGCTGGGAATGGCAAGCGGCTTGGGACGATTTCAAGACAGGCGTGACTCATCGTCATGACATCGAAAAAATTGCTCTGCTGGGTGATCACCAATGGGAAGAATGGGCGAGTAAAATTTTTGGTTTGATGATGGATGGGCAGATGAAATTTTTCCCACGTGAGCAGGCTGAAGTTGCGAGAGCTTGGATTACATCATCGTAATGTTTAAAGGGCTGTCAGTACTTTGCCACACGACAAAGCTCGCGCAACACCGGTCATGGCCGGTAAGCTTGTGGGCAAATTTTGTAAGCGTCGTGCGGCAAGATAGGCCATCAGTTCCGCTTCTAGTGTGTCACTGTGCCAGCCTTTTTCTTGAGCGGTGTAGACGGGTCGCTCAATTTTTTCTTTTAGTAATTTTATTAGGGTTGGGTTGTTCGACCCACCGCCACAAACAATCACCCCGCGCGGGATGACAGGGTGTGAGACCAGATTTTTTTTGATCAGCTCTGCGGTAAAGTTTAGCAGTGTATAGCAAGCGTCGGCTTGTGAAATGGATGCGTTAAAAAACTCGCTGGGCAATTGAAAATCATTCACATCCAAGGATTTAGGTCCTGTTTTATTTAAATAAGCCTGTAGACGCTCGTCTTTATACAGTGCGGCCATTAAATCCTCATGGAGGCGTCCTTTTTCACTATAATGACCGTCCTTATCAAACAATATTTTGCCGTGAGTTTGCTTCTTTAAGTAATGATCACACAATGTGTTGCCAGGGCCGGTGTCAAAACCACAGACACCTTCAAGCGAATCACTGTCAATGAAACTCACGTTAGCAATTCCGCCAATATTAATGACAGCGACGGGATATAAGGAGTCACGCAAAGCCAGTGCTCGATGATAAATCGGGGCTAAAGGCGCGCCCTGCCCGCCCAGTGCGACATCTTGTGAGCGAAAATCATAGACCACGGTTGTGTTTAAGCCCGCGCTTATTGTATGAGCATTTGCCATTTGAAGTGTGGTGCGTTTGGCTGGGTCGTGAAACAAGGTTTGGCCGTGATAGCCCACGGCATGTAAATGGTGTTGTGAAAGTCTAGCGTGAAATAATAAACGTCTAGCAGTATTCAGATGAAGCAGTGCAGAGGCTTGGGCAAGGTGTTTATAACTTAAAGGTCGATTAAACTTTTTTAAAAAGTAGTCTTCCATGGAAATAAACGCTGCGCTGCTTAGCTGCTGTTTAAGTCGGGGGAGAAATTCACGGTTTATTTTGACAGGATCGCCCTGAAGATTGTGGGCGATTTTTTCTGCGTATTTGAGTAAGTGATGAAAGCTATCGTCGTATCGTTCGGTTAGGCCGGCTAAGGTGTTAACACGAGAACGGCCATCTGTTTCAATGACGGCAGCGTCGATGCCATCCATCGACGTGCCGCTCATTAAACCGAGATAGAGCATGTTTAGTTAAGCGTTGTCATGGTGTCGACAAGTTTTTCCATCGCTTTACCTGGCAAGAAGCCATTCATGATTTGGGCTTTGTTATCTTTATCTTTGTAAATAATCACTGGTGTAGAGATAAAGTTGTACTTTTGCATGAAGCCCATATTATCTTTGAGCTGGTTTTTGATTTCACTAGACACGTTGCTTAAAGGGTTGATGCTGCCAGATTCTGTTTTTGTGTTGAAGTTAGCTTCGTCTGTGTTGAATGCTTTAGCAGGGTCTTTTGCGCTCAAAATCGCTGCAGCTTTGCCTTCGCTTGAGGGTTTCAAGAAAGACACCATGATCCAACGAACATATAACTGACCTGATTTGATCATGGGCTGGATGGTTTGATGCAACATGTGGCAAGCGATACAGTTGGGTTCAACCAACATATACGCTTGGTGCGGTGCCTTAGGGTTACCTTGAGCAAACCAGTGAGTTTTTGCTGCGGCCTGGATCACTTTCGGCGCCATGGGGTCTGTGATTTGTTGTTTGACGGCAAGTTGTGTGGCATTTTCACCGTTAGCGTTAATCACAGGACCTGGAATCAAATAAAGACCGTCTTTGTCGACAAAAACCACTGTTTCTTGACCTTGGCCTTGTGTGGGCTTTACCACAAAGCCTTCAAGGTTACCGATGCCGGGGAAAGACTTTACAATAGTGGCCTGGCCTTGTGTGAGTTTCTCCACCAGGTTCTGAGCTGGGTTCGCAGCTAAGGCTGCAACAGGTAAAGCGGCAGCTAACACGAGTGAAAGCGTAGTTTTTCTCATCGGGACAATCTCCTAGATTGGTTTACTGTAGTGGCTCATTGTACGGAGCCTATTTTGGAAGGTCAATGTGCCTCATCCCAGTTATTTCCGCTGCCGGCATCAGCGATTAAAGGCACATTTAGGGTTGCGGCTTTGCCCATAATGTCCACGATGGCACTCGTAAAGACATCAACCTCAGTATCTTTGACCTCAAAGACAAGCTCATCATGAACTTGCATGATCATGCGAGCGTCAACATCGCTCTGGTGAAGAAAATCAGAGACTAAAATCATGGCGCGCTTGATAATATCAGCAGCTGTACCTTGCATCGGCGCATTAATGGCAGCGCGCTCGGCCGCTTTTTGACGCATTTTATTGCGTGAGTTGATTTCGTTTAAATACAGGCGTCGTCCGAACAACGTTTCCACATAACCTTTTTCGTGTGCTTGGGCGCGGGTGCGCTCCATATAGTCGAGCACACCGGGGTATTGCTCAAAATAAGCATCGATGTAGGCTTGCGCGGTGGCTCGATCCACCCCGATTTGTTTGGCCAGGCCAAAAGCGGACATGCCATAAATTAAACCAAAGTTGATCGCTTTAGATTTTCGTCGCTGGTCATTGGTGACGTCATTTAAGGCCACGCCAAACACTTGTGATGCGGTGGCTTTGTGCACATCGAGACCTTTTTCAAACGCTTCGAGCAGGCCCTTGTCGTTAGATAAGTGTGCCATGATGCGAAGCTCAATTTGTGAATAGTCGGCCGAAACAATTTGATAATCTTTTTGAGCAATAAACGCTTGGCGAATGCGTCGGCCTTCTTCTGTGCGCGTGGGAATGTTTTGAAGGTTCGGTCCCGAGGACGATAATCGGCCCGTGCCTGCAACGGCTTGATGAAATGAGGTA
Organism: Gammaproteobacteria bacterium CG11_big_fil_rev_8_21_14_0_20_46_22; assembly: GCA_002796245.1. NCBI lineage: Bacteria > Pseudomonadati > Pseudomonadota > Gammaproteobacteria > Gammaproteobacteria bacterium CG11_big_fil_rev_8_21_14_0_20_46_22. Next base: position 100,152 of record PCWT01000048.1, read on the forward strand.
TGCACACGACCGTTATTCGGGTCGATCTGTTCGGGTAGTCGATCTGTGTAAGTGGATTTTAATTTAGCGAGACTTCGATGCTCCAATAAAATTTTAGGCAATTCAAAATCCGCCGCTAAGTCACTTAACACATCTTCTGCCGTTGAAGGCTGCCCTTTCGGGGTTTTCTTTAACACGGGTAAATTAAGCTTTTCAAACAAAATGGTTTGCAGTTGTTTGGGGGAGGCAAGATTAAAGGGTTCGCCTGCAATCGTGTGCGCTTCTTTTTCTAGCACCGATAGGCGCTCAGTGATTTCAGCGCTTTGTTGTTGAAGCTTTTCAGCATCGATCATGACACCGGTTCGCTCCATATCCGACAAAATTGGCACCAGGGGCATTTCTATGGTTTCGAATACTTGCTTAAGTTTTTCATCGTTTGCTAATTTTGGCCACAGTTTTTCATGTAGCTGCAAGGTAATGTCGGCATCTTCGGCGGCGTAATTAGCCGCGGTTTGAATGTCTACTTGATCAAAGGTGATTTGTTTTGCGCCTTTACCTGCAATGTCCTCATAATGAACGGTGGTGTAGCCTAAATACTTGAGCGCCAGAGAGTCCATGTCATGACGTGAAGCAGTGCTGTTAAAGACATACGATTCCAGCATGGTGTCAAATGCAATACCCCTTAGCGTGATGCCATGATTTTGAAGCACTTCGCGGTCATACTTTAGGTTTTGCCCCACTTTTTTTGCCCCTTCGTTTTCGAGCAGCGGTTTGAGTTTTTGAAGTGTGGTGTCGCGGTCGAGCTGATCAAGGCTTGTGTCTTCGTGAGCCAAAGGAATGTAGAAAGCTTCATGTGCTTTGAGGGCAAATGAAACACCGACGATGCTCGCCTGCATGTAATTTAAACTATTGGTCTCGGTATCAAAAGCAAATAAACTGGCTTGGTTTAGGCGATCAATTAAAACATCCAGTGCTTTTTCGTCATTGATAATATGATACTCTGTTTCTTGTTTTTTTTGAGGTTCGCTTTTTTCAGGGTTTAAATCACCTAGCCAAGATTTGAAATCATAATGTTGATAAGCGTCGGCGAGTGCTTTTTCATCCGCATTGCCTGCGTGAAGATCAGCAATTTTATACGGCACATCGACATTACAGCGAATAGTGACCAGCTCTTTTGATAGCGGAAGTTGTTCGAGACTGGCGCGCAGATTTTCGCCCACCTTTCCACCGATTTGATTAGCTGATGCAATAATGTTATCCAGAGAGCCGTATTCTTCTAACCATTTCACGGCGGTTTTTGGGCCCACTTTCGGAACCCCTGGTATGTTGTCAGAGGTATCGCCAATCAAGGTGAGGTAGTCGATAATAAGTTCAGGGCCTACACCAAATTTTTCTTTGACGCTGTCCGGGGTTAAAAAGCTATTGTTCATCGTGTTGATCAAGGTGACTTGATTGTCGACCAGTTGCGCTAGGTCTTTATCGCCGGTTGAGATCAACGTGTTAAGGCCGGCTTGACTGGCTTGCTTGGCCAGTGTGCCGATCACATCGTCAGCCTCTACACCGCTGATGCTAATCAAGGGTAGGTGCATTGCGCGAATTATTTCATACAGCGGCTCAATTTGGCTACGCAACTCTGGCGGCATGGGCGGGCGGTGCGCTTTATAGGCGTCATATAGATCATGACGAAAGGTTTTGCCTTTCGCATCAAACACCACAGCAAAATAGGCGCTTGGATGATCAGCACGCAATCGTCTGAGCATATTCAAAACACCGTACATGGCGCCAGTGGGCTCGCCTTCGCGGTTAGTCAGGTTCGGCATCGCATGGAAGGCGCGGTATAAGTAAGATGACCCGTCCACTAAGATCAGGAGATTTTCGCTCATGGCGTTTCCTTGTGTTATTTTCGCTGCGTAAGATAGGCCTTAGTCTATCCAAATAAGCGGCGTTGCGCTATGTTGACCTGAAAATACAGCTTGGTTAGACTGGGCCGCATAGTTTTAATTAAGGACTTCGCTATGAAACGTTTAATCATACTATTACTGGGCAGCTTTTTTCTGGCCGGTTGTTCTCACTTCCCGGGCTTTGGCCACCCCTCCTCATCAGATGAAAATGCAGGCGAATCTGGCCCAAGTTATTTAAAAGCCGATAGGGCGCCACCTTCTGTCCCACGTTTGCGCCATCAGTGTGTGACGGCTCACGGCGAGAAAGTGTGTGGTTATGATTGTAAGGTGGTTGATGGTTATGCCAAGTGTGCCAGTAAGCCCGAGCAACGCTGTGTCATCGATCCTCATAACAGTGCGATTCGTTGCGGCTATGATTGTAAAGAAACCGGCTTGCAGGCGCGTTGTGGTAAGCATCGTTACGACAACTGTGCCACCAATAGCATGGGTGATGTGCGTTGCGGCAATAATTGCTATGAGCGAGAAGACGGTGAGCTTGTCTGCGGAAAATAAAAAAGGCCCCTTCGGGCCTTTTTTATTTCAATGTTAAGGAAATGCCTCTAGGCATCTTTTTTCCAATGGCGGACAGTGATCACATCACAATGAGCATGGTGTAAGACACAGTTGGTCGTTGAGCCTAAAAGATCAGTAAAACTGTGCTCTGAGTGGCTGCCTATAATGATTAAGTCAGCGCCAATTTCATTGGCAATGGCAACGATTTCGGCTTTTGCTGATCCGACAGCGATCCACTGATCATCGGGTGTGACATTGAGTTCTTCACCGATTTTCTTTAACGACTGCTTAGCCTCTTCAACCATTTGTTCTTCAATGTCCGATAAGCCGACGTAACCATAGTTTACGATAGGTTCGACAGCGTGCATGATGCTGAGTTTTGCGCCGTAAAGGTCTGCCATTTTTCGGGCTTTTTTTAGTGTGTCTCGGTTTTCATCACTTAAATCTGTGGCAAGTAATAAATGTTTGTACATGAAAATTCAGCCTCATAGGGTTAGTTGAATTTACTTTATATCAGGGCCGATAGCTTTTCAAGCGATATAATGGTCAGGAGACGAAGCTCTGTTTTAATGATTTTTTGTGCTTGAAGCTTGCTCATCAAGCGGCTGACGGTTTCAAGCGCAAGCCCCAGGTGGTTAGCAATATCTTGTCGTGTCATCGGTAGCTCAAACCTGGTGGCCGATAAACCTCGGCGCTGAAAGCGTGTGGATAGCTGAACCAGAAAAGCGGCGAGTTGTGAGAGTGCTTCGTGGTGTGGATGTGTGTAAACAGCGCCAGCAATGTCATGGCTCATTAAAGAGAAAAGATGGTCTTGCATTAAAGGGTTGGTTTGAGCCAGGTGCTTTAAATCATCAAAATTGATTTCGCACACTGTGCTGTCGTTTAGCGCTATCGTGGTGGTTGCATAATGCTTTGCATGTATGCCTTCAAAGCCAATAATTTCACCCGGAAGAAAAAAGTGCGTGATGATCTCTTGGTCTTTGACATAAATAGAAGCCTTGAAAGCTCCGCTTTTGACCGCGTATAGGGAAGAAAATGTTTGTCCTTTTTTATATAAAATATCGCGCTTTTTAAGGCTGGTTTGATCTTTGATTTTGGCGCTTAAGGTTTCTAGAGAAGCATCATCGAGTGAAAAAGGCAGGCAAAGCTTTGCAAGCGCACAGTGGCTGCAGTCATGCGCTCTACTCATGAAGCGCTCTGCGAAAGGTGTTCACTAAGTAAAGCGTCGGCCAGCCGGCTTGCACCTAAACGAAAGTTTTTCGCACTGATGGCGCGATGTAAAATGTTTTCGGTCAATTCAGCATACGCCGTTGCTTGCTTGATTGTGCCAATTCCCCCAGAAGCCTTAAAGCCGCAATCGCTGTTGGCATCGTTAATGGCACTGAGCATAATTTTCGCAGCTTCAAGGCTTGCACCTTGTGCAACTTTACCCGTGGATGTTTTGATAAAATCTGCGCCGCAATCAATGGCTAGGCGACTGGCGTTGTAGAGAGAGGTTTCGTCTGTAAAAGCGCCCGATTCTAGAATCACTTTTAAGCAATGCGCTTTGCACCGCTGTTTGCATTCGGTTAGAAATTTGCGAACGGCAGCTTCGTTGCCACTCAGCCAAGATTGATACGGCATAACGACATCAATTTCATCGGCGCCTTGTTCGATGGCCGAATCGATGTCAGTCAAAACATCGCTGAGGGCTTCGTTTCCGCTAGCAAAATTGCACACGGTCGCAACCTTAAGCGAAAACGTTTTTGCCAAGGCAATGTAATTTGGGTAAAGGCAAACAGCCGCGACCTCCCCTAGAGGGCTTTTGGCCATCTTACAGAGCGCTTCAATGTCCTCTTTGCTGGCTTGTTCATCGAGGTTGGTCAGATCTAAGAAGGACCAGAGCTGTGACAAGTTAAAAGACATCGTGGTTCATTTCAAAGAGTTTGCGAATTAAGGCTCTGAGTTTAGCTGAGGCGATTTCGCCGTATTTTAGCGTGACTTCATGAGTGATCGGCTCTGGGTTGATGTCGGCGGATAAATTTGTCACCGCTGAAATGACAGCAACCTTCATTCCACAATGAATAGCCACCAAGACTTCGGGCACAGTTGACATGCCGACCAGGTCGGCGCCCAACAGGCGGTAAGCCCGAATTTCAGCGGATGTTTCGAAATTCGGGCCTAAGACAGAAATGTAAACGCCTTCATGTACTTTGATGTCAAGGGCTTTTGAAGCGGCTTGAATTTTATCCCGTAAACCCTGGTCGTAAGCTTGGTCCAGCGGGAAAAAGCGCTCACCAAATTCTTTTTCATTGTGACCAATGAGAGGATTATTAAATTGAAAATTAATGTGATCACTTACGGCGACAAGTTCGCCTGCGCCAATTTCAGCGCGAAGTGAGCCAGAGGCATTCGTAATAATTAAAGAGTGACAGCCTAACACCTTGAGTAGTCGAACCAGGATTTTGAAGGCGCTGCCGTTGGCGCCTTCGTAGTAATGTACGCGACCTTTTAAGCAGGCCACGGGTGTGCCGTCGAGATAGCCTAAAACAAGGCTGCCTGCGTGACCGTGTACGCTGGAAATGGGTAGGCCCGGAAGCTGCTCGTAAGGTAGTACGACACTTTCTTCAATTTCATCGGCCAAAGGGCCTAAGCCAGAGCCTAAAATTAAACCGACTTTGGGTTTGAAATCTTTGGGCATATGCTCGTAAATGACATCTAAAGCAGGCTGTAGTGCTTGTATCGTGATCATATTAGTTATCCTTTTCTTTCATTGTTGTTGCGTTAAAACGATGAGGTAATAAGTCGGCCAAGGTGAAGGTGTTTAGTATTTCACTTTTATTACAGAGTAAAAAGCGTGTGTCATCGTCACAAAATTCGGCTAAGCGTTGTCGGCAGGCGCCGCACGGTACACAGGCGGTTTCAAGGTGGTTGACGATGACAACGGCTTTAATGTGCTGTGCGCCGTCAGTGATCATTGTGCCTAGCGCACTGCTTTCAGCGCATAGTGTTGTCGAGTAGGAGGCGTTTTCAATATTGCAGCCGTGGTAAAGCTTACCGTTCTCGGCGAGCAAGCAGCAGCCGACTTGGTAGTGTGAGTACGGTGAATAGCTGTGGCGTAAGGCTTCATAGGCTAGCGCGATCATTTTTTTTGTTGTGTCATTCACGTCTAGACTCCGAATAAGTACGTCAGGCAATAAAAGCACAATATGGCCAAGCCTGCGGATGCAGGAATCGTGACAAACCATGAGAGCAAAATATTACGGACCGTTTTGATATTAAGCGCGCCGATACCGCGCGCAAGTCCAACGCCTAAGACACCACCGACCAAGGTTTGTGTGGCAGAGACAGGAATGCCGGTGCTGGTTGAAACGATTACCGTCGCAGCGCTGGCCAGCGTGGCTGCAAAGGCGCGGCTGGGTGTGAGGTCGGTGATATTATGCCCAACGGTTTTAATCACTTTTCGACCGTACATAATCAGACCGCAGACGACACCTAAACAACCAAACCATAAAATCCAGCCAGGGGCATTGCCGACAATGTGTCCGTGATGATGGGCTGCACTGATCAGTGCTGAAACAGGCCCCATGGCGATGGCCACATCATTTGAGCCGTGAGCAAACACCATCGCACAAGCTGTAAAGGCCATCAGCAAACTAAACAATTTTTCGATATATATATGTTGCTTAAAGCGTTTCTCGCCGGGCTGGTAACTTGTACGCTTAGCCAGTTGTAAACCAAACAAGGTGATGATTAAGGCCGCGATAAAGACGATGCCAAATGATTGCAAGTGCGAAGGCTCAATACCAAAGTGTCTGAGACCCTTGAGTATGGTCATATCGGCTAACACGATGCCCACTAAAAAAAAGTAAGCCGGTAAAAAGCGCTTCGCGTTTTTGGCTGGCGATGTGGTATTAAAGATACTGCGGCGAATGGTTTGAAATAATAAATAGGCAACAATGCACGCAATGGTGGGCGATAAAATCCAGCTGGCAGCGATCGCGCCGACTTTACCCCAGTGCACAGCATGTGCGCCTAGCACAATGGCGCCAAGGCCGACCAAGCCACCCACAATCGCGTTGGTGATCGACACGGGCATGCCCAGGTAACTCGCTAAAAGCATCCAGGCGCTGCTCGCAATTAGAACAGAGAGCAAACCAAAGACGAGTGTGTAAGGGTGATGCGAAAGTAAGTTTGCATTAATAATGCCGCTTCGAACCGTGTTGGTGACGTGTTCACCGCCTAGCAGCGCGCCGGCAAATTCAAAAATAATGGCAATGATGATGCCGGTTCGGATTGAAATGGCGCGTGAGCCTATGGTGGTGCTCATGATGTTGGCCAAGTCATTCGCGCCCACGCCCCAGGTCATGATGAAACCGATCAGGCAAGCTGCGAAAATGATGAGAGAAGCGTATTCAAGCATGCAGGTGTTTCCAGCTCCTTATGAAGCAATACAGATTTGTAAGCGGTCGGCGACTTTTTCAGCCAGGTCCGCCAGGGTTCCCGTCCAGTCAATCAGTTTGTAAGTGAACATGGCGCGTACAGGCGGTAAAGAGGCTTCTAATTCGTACAAGGTTTTGAACAGGCGCATTTGCACATCGTCACAGCTGTGTTCAATGTGATGAAGCTTGTCGAGCATTTCTCGGATAATTTGTTTTTCTTGGCCGCTAAAGCCGGCTTCCAGTAGCTCATTCAGTTCACGAATGGCCTTGTACGCTTGACGGCAGGCGTCTATCGATAAGCTGATGAGCTCTCGGTAGTCCGCCCAAAGGGCTTCGGGTAATGTCATTTGTCGGCCAAACACGAGGCCTGCGATATCTTCAGCTTGGTTGGCCATATAATCTTGGTAGCTCAAAACTTCGAGTAAATCACTGCGGTTAACCGGTAGAAAAAGGTCTTTGGGTAATTTGAGGCGAAGGTCGCGTTTGAGGTCGTCGGCCTTGGTTTCTAAAGAAACGATGGTTTGATGCAGAGTTTCAGCTTCTGACCAGTTCTGTGTGTGGACGGCATCAAAAAAGGGCGCCAGGGTTTTGACGCATGTGTACACCGTTTCCATGTGTTCGCTTAAGGGTTTGAAAGGTGAGCGAGCAAATAGTTTTAAAAATGGTGAAACCATGGATATACTCTCACTTTAAGGCGCGAACAGTTTACTTGAAAAGCACAAAAATTGGAAACAGCTTATGTCAGAAGTCGAGCTTAAGCTCAACATGGACGAGCGTGACGTCCAAAAATTGATCAACATTTTGGCTCGCGAACACAAAGAGCTTCATTTATATAGTGTTTACTATGATACCTCGGATCGTGTGCTCAGTGAACATGGTTATGCGTTGAGGCTACGCCAATCAGGCCAGCAGCTGATTCAAACCCTTAAAGGGGGCGGCTCGGTTGAAAATGGCTTACACCGTCGAGATGAGTGGGAGTGGGAAGTCGGTCGGCATGGTATCGACTATCCTCTACTGGAAGATAAGCTCGGCGAGCTTTATCCCAAAATCCACAAGCAATTAGAGCCTTTGTTTGAGACAGAATTTATTCGCACGCAGTGGGATATTGAAAATGCTTTTGGTGCTGTGGAGCTTGCCTTTGATCACGGCGAAGTTCGTGGTCAGTGCGGCGCAGAGCGCTTGTGCGAGCTTGAGCTTGAGCTGAAAGATGGCGATGAGAAGGCTTTGCACGAGTTGTTTGCGTTTTTAGATAAACAACTTTCCTTGAGCCCAAATAATGTGAGCAAAGCCGAGCGTGGTTATCTGCTGAGTGAGTTTGGCTTTGAATAATGAAACTGTGCGCATCATCGGCGGGCGCTGGCGAGGGCGTAAATTGCATTTTCCTGTGCTTCCCGGCCTTCGTCCCAGTAGTGATCGTTTGCGGGAAACCTTGTTCAATTGGTTAATGCACGATATCCCAGGTACAAGCTGTCTTGATGTTTTTGCCGGAAGCGGCGCCTTAGGTTTTGAAGCCATTTCGCGCGGAGCGTCATCGGTGGTTTTTCTCGACATGGCGGCCGAAGCCGTCAAGGCCTTGCGTGATAATGCCGATCGCTTGTCGGCGAGTGAGGCGATGATCTACCAGGATGATGCCTTGCGTTTTTTGCGTCACACAGAGCGCCGGTTCGATATTATTTTTTTGGACCCGCCTTTTGACAGTGATTTTTTGAGTAGCGCGTTGGCCTTGATTGGTGATCACGATCTTTTAAGCGAGGGCGGCCTTATCTATATAGAGTATGCAAAAAATGATTCGCCGGATCTTTCGGCTTGGCAGATAAAAAAAGAAAAAGTGGCCGGTCGAGTTGTTTATGGCTTGCTGGCGAGGAAATCGTTATGATGGTGGCAAGAGTTTGGGGGTGTGATGCGCGGTAGGGCTTTGGCAAAATTGGTCACTGTGGCGGGCTTAGGCAGCACGCTTGAGTTTTATGATTTTATTATCTACGCGTTTTTTTCGGATGAAATCGCTCGCTGCTTTTTCCCCGCGCACACCGTCATGACCTCCCTCATTGCAACCTTTGGTGTGTTTGCTGTGGGTTATTTGGCCAGGCCCATTGGTGGTTTAATCTTTAGCCACTTGGGTGACAAGTTTGGTCGAAAAAATAATTTTTCTTTTTCGCTGTTAATCATGGCGCTATCGACCTTGTGTATGGGTTTGGTGCCCACCTATGCGCATATTGGCGTGAGCGCAAGTTTGATTTTTTTTGTGATGCGTATTTTTCAGGGCTTATCATTAGGGGCAGAAACACCCGGTGCAATCACGTATATCGCCGAAAGTGTGCGAGCTAATCGTCAGGGGCTATGGTGCAGCATTGTGTTTGCGGTGATGAATTTAGGTGCGGTGCTTGCGATTTTTATTCATATTCTCTTAAATCACTTTTTAAGTCAGGCAGCGCTCAATGCTTGGGGTTGGCGTATACCGTTTATTTTGGGCGGGCTTTTGGGCTTCTTGGGTTGGCAAATTCGTCGATCCATGCAAGAGTCTTTTGCGTTTGAACAGCAGCAGTGGCGGGCGGATGTGCCTGTTTTTACGTTGCTACGTTATTACCCTTTGCGTTTGGTGGCCGCCATTATGGTGGCTATGCTTGCGGGTACGGCGATGTCTTTACTGTACTTGTATATGCCCTCTTACCTCGCCGCTTTTTTACATTATCACTACAATATTATTAATTTAAATTTATCGATTGGCTTGGTGCTTTACACTCTCTTAATGGTTGTTTTTGGTTATTTTTCAGATCGCTTCTCGCGCAAAAAAACCATGATGATCGCTTCCGTGGGGTTGTTTTTTTTGGCTTTTCCCGTGTATGACATGCTGCGTTTAAATCATCACCCGATCTTGCCGCTGGTGTTTGCGATTTTTGCGTTGTTGTCGGGGATGTTAATGGGCAATGTGCCGAGTCTCTTTGCTCGCCTGTTTGTCACCCAGGTGCGTTATACCGGTGTGGCACTAAGTTACAATATCGGCGTGAGCATCACGGCGGGCTTGGTGCCGATGTTAACGACGATTTTAATGAAGTACACTGACCCCACATTTGCACCGGTGGTGGTGCTGATGTCGGCTGCGCTCATTGGGATGGTGGGTTTATTGCTGATACCCAAAGGTTTTTTGAATAAGCACTGAGCCTAAAAAAAAAAGAAAAGCCCGATTTATTGTTATATTGTCTCGGGCTCTTTAGCAGGAATCCTCTGAAGGGTGACAGAAGATTCGGTCTGTTTATTATTCTTATTGTTTGGCTTTATTTTTATTATGCGCTGTTCTTATGCTTACCATTAGACCACAAAGACCGCTCAACCATAACCGGCGATTTTACCCCCATAAAAACACAAGGGGTAAAGTGACCTGGCGATCAGCCGCTGAGTCTGGTCGTCTCGCTAGGTTTCGGCAACAAGGAAAGACAATCTGGCTCAAAAAGGCGACTGAAGGTTTGAGGCGCGTATTTTGGGCGAGGTCCACAAGCATAAGCTTTTTATCTCCCCCTTCGTTTTAAAGGGGGAAACTCAGGCTTAAACAAGCTCTTCGATTTCTATGACTGGCAAACGGTTTTGTTGTTGGGCGCTTGTGTTTTCAGTATCTGAGCTGTTGAGCTCAATCATTACAAAAGAAATACTCATTTGATACACTCTTTGAAAATAGGGTAAAACACTATTGTTGTTTGGGCTAAGTATAATTCTTCTTTTTAATTTTGACCAGTCCAGATAAAAATTCATTTTTAGGTGAGCGAGGCATGTCTTGTTTGCCGTAGCGTCTAATCAGTTGGTTAGCAGCCGCGTTGTCTAAAAACGCTTGGTGTGAGGGGTGGATCTCTTCGTGGGGATCATCAGAATAGTGATAAAAGTCGTATTCTAAATCATTTAGACTGGCAAAAGGTGTGTCAGCCGTTTCAGCGTGGTTCGGGTGAAGATAATCTAAAAACTGTGTCAGCAAATACTGCACTTCGCGCAAGTGTGACATGAGGCTTAGATTTTCTATTGGCGCTTCGAGTGTCCAAGGTTGTGTTAAAAATTTTAGAGAAACAAAAAGTTCTTCTGTGTCTTTGCTAAAAAAGCTCGGCTCAACAATCAGAGGAAGAGCGTCTTTCAAGCCGTAGTCCTTGACGACAAGTTCAGCAATGGTTGGAAAAGGCCCTCTTGGATTGTTCTCGTTAACAACGCGGTAGGCTGGCATCTCACCCAGAGAGACTTCAATGATGTGCTTTAAGACGGCTAGAACATAAGGCGTTGCTCTTTTGTTTCTTAGGCTGTTAATGAAGTTTGACCAGACGCGATCAATGAATTTTAAGTTTCTTGCAAATGCGGTTGCCTTCCAGGCAATCGATAAGAGCTCGTGGTGAAACAGCTGCCAGGCTACCGTATCATTTTTAGGCAGCCAGGGTTTTGGAAAAAGCAGCATTTCAGTAAACCAAGGTGTTGGGAAATCGGCTGAGTTCGCTAAGTCTCTAAAAAAAGCCCAGTGCTCACTTTGTGAGTTGGGTTTGTGAGTGGTTAAGCCATATTTTCTTCTGAGCTTATCAAATTGTGTTCGATTGCTAATGCTCGGGATCATTATGGGCGTTCGAGCGCCTGAAGAAATTCGCCAGGTTTTACGTGTGTGAAATGATAGTTCAGGGTTGGGGTCTAAAAGACGCCGCAGTGCTAACACGGTTCCTGCATCATAATTGGCAAAAGTTTCAATTTGGTCGGGCCGCTCGGACATGAATAAATCCAGGCTCCCGCTCAAAACCAGGCTTAGTGGCATGGCGTTGGCATCGTAATCAAATGCTGCACGCAAATCTTTTGGGCAGTCTTGGCTTGTAATAGGTATCAGTTTTCCATCGAGCGGGAAATTAAAAACCCCGCTTTCATCAACAATCAAGGAGCCGTAAGAATAGCGCGCGTAATAGAGTGGCAGTTCTTTCTCTTCACTGATTAGGCGATCAATGGCAACAGCCAGGCGCGGTTGGAGCTCGCTGACACGATCTTTAACGTCTTTCCATTCGACGGGATAAAACTGTGGGGATTTATCGACAGCGTCCATGCCCTTATTATTTTCACTCGGTCTTAAAAAGGCAAGCTAAGTTCGGGCAATAGCTTCATTATTGCCTGCTTAAATTCGCCGATCAATCTCTCGAGCTTTTTTTGATCACTCGCTTCAAAGCGAAAAACCAAACATGGCGTGGTGTTGGATGGTCGAACCAGGGCAAAGCCGTCTGGCCACTCTGCGCGAACGCCGTCAACGGTGATCATGGTTGCGCCCTCAAGCTTGAGGTTGGATAAAGCTGACATGATGTGAGCTTTGTCCGATTCAGCCACAGGCATTTGGATTTCAGGCGTGGCGGCAGTCTGGATTAAGCGCGCTTTGATTTCATCCATTGATTGCGTGTTGAGCAATTCTAAGAATCGTACGCCGGCATAAATACCGTCGTCAAAATCAAACCAGCGATCATAAAAAATGAAGTGGCCGCTCATCTCACCGGCTAAAGCGGCGCCGACTTTTTTGGCCAAGCCTTTGATCAATGTGTGTCCCGTTGCAGACAGTACTGGCTCGCCATCGGCTTCTTCGATGATGCGCTTTAATAAATAAGAACATTTCACATCGTACACAATGGGTTTGCCAGGCATTTTTTTGAGAGTGTCTTGCGCAAAGAGCGCCAGCATGCGATCGGGAAAAATCATTTCACCCTCGTTGGTCACGGCCACCATGCGATCACCATCACCGTCAAAAGCGATACCTAAATCAGCCTGCTCGTCTTTCACTTTTTGAATTAAATCAGCAAGGTTTTTGGGCTGCGTGGGTTCCGGCTCATGATTAGGAAAATGTCCGTCGAGGTTTTCGTAAAGGTCGATGACCTCGCAGCCTAGGGCGCGAAACAGCTGCGGCGCAACTAAGCAAGTGGCGCCATTGCTGTAGTCAATCACCACTTTGGGTGGGTTTTCCAGCGTGATGCGGCTCATCACCGATTGGCAATAATTTTTAATGATCGTATCAACCCGCGTGTATTGGCCGGGTGTTTTAGCTTTGGGTGCTGGCTTGAGTGCTAAGTCGTACAAACCTTTGATCGCTTCACTGCTTGAAACATTCCGATCGAATAAGAGCTTAATGCCATTGTATTCGGCGGGGTTGTGGCTTGCGGTGATCATAATGGCTGATCGCGCATCCAGTGTGTTGCAAGCGTAATATAGTAAAGGTGTGGGTAGTACACCAACGTCAATCACATCGACGCCTAATGCCAAAAGCGCGTCGCAGAGCGTTTTGAAAATACGCGGGCTCGAAAGTCTGCCATCGCGCCCGATAATAAGTTGCCTCTGGTTCAAACCGTTTAGAGTATGGGTCAGTGCGTTAGCGATGAGCACCACGGCTTCATCATTGAGCTGAGTGTCGGCAATCGCGCGAATATCATAAGTGCGAAAAATATCGGGTGAAAGAGCGGTCATTATTGTCGTCCTGAATGGCCAAACCCCCCGGTGCCCCGGTGGCTTTCGTTGAAGTTGTCTACAAGATTAAATTTGGCTTGCACCACCGGCACGATCACCAGTTGCGCGATACGCTCGAAAGGTTCAATTGTAAAGGGCACGGTGGAGCGGTTCCAGCATGAGACCATCAGCTCACCTTGATAATCTGAGTCGATCAGACCCACCAAGTTGCCCAACACGATACCGTGCTTGTGGCCCAAGCCCGAACGCGGCAATATCACAGCGGCCAGGCCTGGGTCGGCGATGTGAATGGCAAGTCCGGTTTTTATGAGGGTCGTCTCGCCAGGCGCCAACATGAGGGGTTCATCCAATAGGGCGCGAAGGTCCATGCCGGCGGAACCGTGGGTCGCATAATTTGGCAAAGGGATGTCTTTGCCCAGGCGATCGTCTAGTATTTTGAGGTCAATTTCATGCATGAGCGGGATGCTATCAGGTTTTCTGGGGATCGTGAACCAAAACTACGGCGCCGGCTTCGAAAACAAAAGCACTTGCACCCGTGGCGGCCTTTATGATATAAAGTGCGCCTTTCGTCCAAACTATGGCAGAAATCGGAGAAGAATCATGGCTAAAGTATGCCAGGTAACAGGTAAACGCCCCGTGACAGGCAATAATGTGTCACACGCGAATAATAAAACGCGCCGTCGTTTTGAGCCAAATTTACACGAAAAACGCTTTTATGTGCCATCTGAAGGCCGTTATGTGCGTTTGCGTGTCAGCGCAAAAGGTATGCGCATCATCGATAAGAAAGGTATCGAGACTGTATTGGCCGATATCCGTTCACGTGAAGGAGCTAACTAATGGCAGCAATTCGTGAAAAGATCCGTATGATCTCAACAGGTTTGAACCAAAAAGGTAAAAAAACCGGTTATTTCAAAACCACGACCAAAAACAAGCGCAGTCCTATGGCTGAAAAAGGCAAGTTTCGTAAGAAATACTTTGACCCACGCGCGTACAACCCTGAAACAGGCAAGTGCGGCATGCACGTGGAATTCGTGGAAGATAAAATTAAATAAATGATTTTATCCTCTGATAAAAAAACCGCCGATTGGCGGTTTTTTTATGGGTGTTGCTAGGGCGTGTCCCCTAACCGTGGAAGCTTGGCGGCATTATAGAAAGAAGGTTTTCTGTGAGTAAATGTTTGAGTTTATAGACCTGATTAAGTAACAACAAGGCAAAGGCTAAGCTCGTAGAGTCTGCAGGTCTGTTGCACACAGCAGAGAAAACATTTTCTGCCGCAGTGAGCGAGCTCATGATGCTGGTGTATTGAGCTGGATGGGTCACCCTACCTGAGACCAGTATTGCTGAGAATTCATTTGAAGCTTGTTGGTAGTGAAATATGCCAGTACTAAGCAGCAGCAGGCAATGATCGGCTTCGCTGATAATCCCGCTGAGCGCTATCTGACGAAGTCTTTGCCGCAGCAATAAAATCAGTGCATCCATAAGCGACTTCCTTTTAAGCGCTGTATTCTTGTGTTATTAAAGCGCCGTTTACGGCTGTAAGTTCGTAACCGCAATACCCACACCACCTAAGCCCACGTGCGTGGCAACGACGGGGGTGAGCTCAACGATGCTAGGCAGTGTTTGAAGGTTGAAGCGTTTTTGCAGTGTTTGCGCCACCTTTAATGCATCATCGTACGCGCCCACGTGGCTAATGATAAAGCTTGGGTGTCGCATGGTCTCCGCGACTTTTGAAGCAAGATTCACAATTTTACGGCGGCTAAGGGTGGTGCCCAGCGCCATACCGGCTTTCACAATTTTGCCTTCTGCGTCAAAGTGCATCACAGGTTTCAAATTTAAGGTGTCGACGATGATGCCAGTCGAGCGTTTCACCCGACCGCCTTTAACGGCGTACTTCATGGTTTTAAAGCTGATAAATTGTTGTGTTTGCGCGGCCGTATATTCTGCAATACGCACCACTTCGTCAGCGCTTTTACCTTCAGCCGCTGCGCGCGCGGCTGCAAGCACGACCAAGCCTTGGCCACCGGCTGCACTTTTGCTGTCAATCACATGGATATCCGCTTCAGCATAGCGTTCGCGTAAGCGTTTTAGGCTGTTGTAGGTGCCGCTAATACCGCTGGACAAGGGGATCATCACGATCGAGTCAGCTTGTCTTAGGCCTTTGTCGAAAGCGATTTTCATGTCGGGCAATGCAGCTTGTGAGGTGCTCACGCGCGCATCACTGTCGTCTAAGTGTTTAAAGAATTGTTCGCGCGTGATGTTCACGCCATCAAGATACGGTTGGTTATTCACCATGACTTGCAACGGCATAATGGTGATGTTGTATTTCACGAATAACTCTTGCGGTAAGCCGCAGGCGGAGTCGGTGAGTATCGCCACTTTTTTATTCATGTGCCAATTGATCGAAGCGCGGTACTGCGCCCACATATCATCGGCTTTGGTTTCCAAGAGCTCGCCGTATTCGCCGGCTTTGCGAAAGACTTTTTCGGGCGCGTTCGTGTGCACGTGAATTTTCACTTTATGATCATTACCCACAACCACCAATGAATTACCCCAGCGTGCCATCTCTGAGCGGATCGCTTTGATGTTGAGATTTTTACCGTGGATGATGCATTCGGTGCAGTATTGGTTAATCAGGTTAGACGCATTATCCACGTGGTTTTCGTGGTGGCTCATATGAATGTCAGCGTCGTTGTCGACTTGAACGGCTTCTTCATGGTTTTCTTCATCGAGGTTTTCGACGTTGATGTGGTCGATATGGCCGATGGTCAGAAAATCGTTCATGCCTTGCAAGAAATGCACGAAACCCTGCGCGCCCGCGTCCACCACGTGGTTGCGAGAGAGGATTTCAAGCTGTTCCGGTGTGTGAGCCAATGAGCGCTCAGCTTCGCCTAGGCTTTCAGGCAATAATTCGTGGATATCGCTAAAACCATGGTGATGAGCCAAAAGCCAAGCGCCCCAGTCATGCATGACGGTGATGATGGTGCCTTCCACGGGGTTTTCAATCGCTTCGCGGGCGGATTGAGCGGCGTGTGCGGCTGTTTTGGCAAAAAGTGATACAGGGATT
This sequence comes from Gammaproteobacteria bacterium CG11_big_fil_rev_8_21_14_0_20_46_22, assembly GCA_002796245.1. Lineage (NCBI taxonomy): Bacteria > Pseudomonadati > Pseudomonadota > Gammaproteobacteria > Gammaproteobacteria bacterium CG11_big_fil_rev_8_21_14_0_20_46_22. The sequence continues at coordinate 116,516 of PCWT01000048.1, forward strand.
GCGGCCTCAGACTTAAAGCAGTCGTTTAAGCCTTGGAAGAATTGCGCGAGGATGGAGCCTGAATTGCCCAGCGCGCCGTTAATCGCTGCCTCGGCCATTTTTCGGCTCAATTGGCCGATATTTGCATCAGTTTCCGGCTTAATCGCGTTGGCGATACTGGAAAAGGTATAGGCCATATTGCTGCCCGTGTCCCCATCGGGCACCGGAAAGACGTTGATTTTGTTGATGTCGGCTTGCTTGCTGATCACCCGATTCGCACCGGCTAAGATCATGTTGCGGTATAACGCGCCATCAATCATCGTCATAAGCTATCCTTTAGGCCATTAAAAGATTGCCCATTCTATAAGTGAATGGGCGAAGGTCAAGGGATTTTGGTTTGGATGGGTATTTCATCGACCCAAAATGATGGCGTTTAGCTTGTGTGGCTTGGCCCTTCAAAGGTTTGGGTTTCTCCGCCGCCTTCAGCACGCTCGGAGTTCAGTTGGTCCAGTTCAAACACTCTGTCACCAAGCGCTTGCCTCGCTAGCTGTCTCCCACTAGTTGGGCAGCCGCAGTGTAAGATGTCTGAGTTCCGTGCTAGCAGTTCAGATAAGGAATAACCTGCAGGCTTTTGGATATCTCTTGGCCCTGTAGGGTTTAAGGGGTCGAGCGGCAGGCTGGGTGGTGCGGAGTTTGTTCGGTCTCTGTCGCCTTCGGTCAATTGATCTGCGCTGGTCATTGCGGAGAGTTCTGTCGCAGAGGAGTCGTGCCGTGCTGGTTGACTTTGAACCTCACTAACCCCATCATCGTCAAACTCATCATCGTCGTTTTGGTCGTCAAGAACAGAGTCGCCATCTGCTGTAGCTGTTGTTTTCTGGCTTTCTTTATCATCGCCAAAAACCTCATCGAAATCAAACTCATCACCGTCTTGAAACGCCATTGTTCTTCTCCTTTCTTTTGTTTATTTATTTAGCCACTATAAGGTACCTTTGCTTAAAAAACTATTAACACCACAAAAAAATTATCCAAAGCAGCCTCGGCCGTATTAGAATGGCTAGCATGAAAGAAAACCCTTATGTGCTTACAGGCCCGCTCGATCTTCGAAACTGCGATGTTGCGCGCTATTTACCGTATTTAAGCGACGATGAGCACGAAAAGCAGCAGCGTTTTCGCACGCAAGCCTTGCAGGATCACTATGTCCTGTCCCGCGGCATACTGCGTGAGACCTTGGGCCAGGCTTTGGGTCGTGCGCCAGAGCGTTTAACCTTTGCCTACGGTGAGCACGGCAAACCGTATTTGCCTGATCGTGGTATCGAGTTTAACCTCTCCCACAGCCACGACTATCTATTGATAGGTTTGAGCGATCAGCCGATTGGGGTGGATGTGGAGCATGAGCGCGCAAGCTTAGAGCCTATGAGTTTAGCCCAGCGCTTTTTTGCCGATAGTGAAATCGCCTGGCTTGAGAGTCTGCCCGAGTCAGACGTATTACGCGGTTTTTACCAATTGTGGGTGTGTAAAGAAGCGGTGATTAAAGCCATCGGTGTCGGCTTAAACGCTTCGCTGAAAGACATAGAAATTGCGATAGAAGACGGCCCAGCCCGCTTGCTGAACACGCCTGAAAATGGCGAAGGTTTGTGTGTGCAATTGATCGATGCGCCTGTGGGGTATCACGCTGCGGTGTGTTTCACGCATCGGTTTTAGGTTTTTGTTTTAGATTCCAAGTGTTTTGATACGGCTCGCTTTTTTTGGTCTCTCGTTTCTCTTCTGCAGGGACGCTTTTCGCCATCCCTGGCCGCTCCCTTCCGGCATCCATGCCTCCAGAGGCCCTGCAGAAGAAAAACCCTCGTCCAAAGCAGCGAGCGCATGAACGCATTGTGGGGTAGGGTTTTCAGGGCCTGCGATACACGGACGTAAGGGAGCGGGAAGGCAGGAGCCTGTTCCTGAAAAGCCTACCCCACGATGCGATGTGCGAGCGGTGTTAAAGTATCGGGGCCAAAAAAGGCGGGCGACAGTGAGCGCGGGAATTTTGTTTATTGGTGTAGAGATTGCCGCGTCGCTACGCTCCTCGCAAAGACGGTTGCTGCAAAAAGCGGTTGCTCGATAAAACAGTGGCTACCAAGACTTTTCCTGGCAAATCTGCTCGTAAGCGGCTTTGATCTTTTGCGCTTTTTCGGTGGCGGCTTGCATTTCTGCTTCCGATAAACCTTTAGACATCAATTTATCGGGGTGATATTGGCTCATGAGCTTTCGGTAGGCGCGTTTCACATCGTTTTTATTCGCATCTTGGTTAACGCCTAAAATTTTATAGGCCTCGTTAATTGAGGTGGTATAGCGTTGTTGAAACCCACTGCCTTGTTGGTGTTGATAACCACCTCGTCGTGCTTGCTCAAAATGCGCTTTCCAGCCGAACATTAAATCGTAGTAGGCAAAATTTAAGGGGCCTAGGCCTGTGATGGCTGCGATGTCTTGCAGTAAGGGTTTGAGTTGGGGATTGAGCATGCCGTTGATGTAACACAGTCTTGCCTGGATATTGATAAATTGCGCGAGCATGCGTGGTCGGTGACCGTAATGTTGGCGAAGTTTTTTCAACACTTCGTAGCGATCAAATTCTTGGTTTTTGCCTTGGTAAAATAAACGCATGGCCTCTTCGGTTTGGCGTGGGCTTAGGTGCCAGTGTTTCATCACTTGGCGTGCGTATTGAATTTCTTTGTCAGAAACTTGACCATCAGCTTTGGATAGATAACCCATAATGAGAAAAGTGGCTTCGAAAAACGCTTGGTTAGCCTGACGATTGCCAAAAGCCATGGGCCTGCCACGATCGATCATAAAGCCGATGATTAAACCAAATACCAAGCCTACGGGGCCAAAGATTAAGCCGATTAAACCGCAGATCAACATGGCTTTGTGACGGTAGAATAACGCGTTGAGCATGTTTAGTTATTAATATCATTTTCAAAAGCTGGTATATTCTAGCAGATTTTGGAAAATAAGACACTTCTTGGGTTAAATAATGCGCATGCTTTATAATGTTTTGGTCAACCTCATCGCCCCGTTGGCGATTTTACGCTTGTATTGGCGTGCACGCCACGCGCCCGACTATAAGCGCCGCATTCGCGAACGTTTTGCCCATTTTGACATCCCTAAAGAGAAGCAACACGGTATTTGGGTGCATGCGGTCTCGGTGGGCGAAGTGCTCGCCTCACAACCTTTGATTCAAGCGTTAATTAAAGAATACCCGAGTACGCCGATTATCGTGACGTGCATGACGCCGACGGGGTCTGAGCGCATTAAATTTAATTTGCCCCCTGAAGTGTTCCATGTCTACGCACCTTACGATATCGCGCGAGTCGTTGGCCACTTTTTGGATAAAGTGCAGCCTGAATTGTGTATTCTCATGGAAACTGAGCTATGGCCGAACATTTTGCGTGTCTGCCGCGCGAGAAACATTCCCACGTTTTTGGCCAATGCTCGCCTATCCGCTCGATCTGCTCGTGGTTATGGGTTACCCGTGGTCAAATCGATGACGCGCTCTATGCTGCAAGATATTTCTTTAATTGCTGCACAAGCGAAAGCGGATGCCAATCGTTTTATTGAGCTGGGCGCTAAACCGGATAAGGTTCACGCTGTGGGCAATATGAAGTTTGATTTTACTTTGCCGCAAAGTGTGCGTGAAACGGCGGATATGTTGCGCAGTGATTTGGGTAGTTCGCGCGCGGTCTGGATTGCCGCCAGTACGCATGAGGGTGAAGATGAGTTGGTGTTACGCGCACATAAAAAAGTGTGCGAGCAACACCCGGACAGCTTGTTGATCTTGGTGCCGCGTCACCCCGAGCGCTTTGATAAGGTGTTTCATTTGTGTGAAAAACAAGGCTTTAACACCTTGCGTCGTAGCCAATCTTTGCCTTGTTTGCCTGAGCACCAAATCTACTTGGGTGATACCATGGGCGAGCTGCGCATGCTTTTGGGTGCTGCTGATGTCGCCTTTATTGGCGGCAGCCTCGTTCCCACGGGCGGGCACAATATGCTGGAAGCGGCTTTGTATGGCATGCCGATTTTAACGGGTCCGAACACGTTTAATTTTGCTGAAGTCACGGAGCTTTTGCTTGATGCTGGCGGCATGGTGCAAGTGCCTGATTGGCGTGGGCTGGCTGATACCTTGAGTGCTTGGTTGGCCGATGCCAACCTTCGTATGAGTGTTGGCCAGAAAGCCCTACATGTCATTGAAAATAATCGTGGTGCGCTGGATCGGCACATGCGATTACTTCAAACCATTTTGCCCGAGAAAGTCGGGCGCTGAGTATTTCAGTCATTTTGCTTGGTGTGAAAAGCTTGGGGCTCGATATACTGAAGTCTGCGGGCTTTAGGCAAAAGGGTATTTCATGAAAGAGGTTGCACGTTGGATTTTTGTCGCTATCCCTTTTTTGCTATGACAAAAACGATTGACATGATTCCGCCGTATAACCCGTTTGCTTAATTCTTTTTTACCGCCTTGCCTCTGTGCTTTTGTGGCAAACGCCCTAAGCTCAACCAATCCACTGTTTTGGCCGCGGTGACGCTAACAACACGCTACACGGATGAAACATTTTATGAGGATATTTTTCGTGTTGAGCCGGGATGTGCGGTCTATTTAACGCGAAAAGGCGAGCTGAGGAAGACGCGGTATTGGGCGTTAGACCCCGAGGTTCATGACTTAAAAATTTCTAGTGATAAATCTTGTTTAAGTCGATTTTCTGATTTGCTAGAAGAGTCTTTGCTTTATTACACGAACGGTGTCGAAGACGGCCTGGCTGGTGAGTTGAGCGGTGGTTTGGATTCTTCAACGATACTAACTGCCGCGAAAGCGCTCGGTTTAAATTACCCTTTATTTATGCATGTTGCGCCAGAGCCAGAAAACAACACAACAGGTCAATAAGATGATAGTGATTTGGCAAGGCTTCTCTTAAAGCAGCTTGGTATAAATGCTATTTCATTTGTTGGTTCACGGGGTTTTGATCTAATAAAAGAGCTGCGTTACTGTTCAGAGGTCTTTGCCGGGTTACCTGCATTTTTGTTACCCATGTTTACCCAAAATACCAATCATGCAGTTTTACAAGCGGGTAAGCGCATTGTGCTATCAGGCACTGGTGGGGATGAGTGTGTTTCCTCGCGTGCTCCAGCGACTTGTTCTCATGCGAGTACTTTTCGGCAGCAAGGTCTAGCTGTTGTTTGGCGACAATTTTTTCACGAGCACAGAAACTGTCTTTTATCATTAAGTACATTAAAAAAGGCAGAAAAGTTGTTCAAAGCGATGCATCCGGCGATCTTCTTTGTCTTGACTCGGGTTGAAACGGCTAGTTCGCCGATAAAAAGCTTGCTAAAAGAAAACGTTCGTCACACACCGATTTTTTACAAAAAAGGTTATTATAAAAGCGTCCGTGCTTATGAGTGGGATCATCTACAGGGCTCTAGAAGTGATACATTGCGTTGGCGTATCGAGTATCACGCCATGTTGGGCGACCACCAGGGGCTGGAGTACCGTTATCCTTTGCTTTACCCTAAGCTTGTCGAGTTCTGTTTTCATCTGCCTGAGAAATTTAAGCGACGAGATAGAGTTGGGCGCTATCTCGTGCGTGAATACTTAAAGGCTCGGGGTGTACCCCAGCCTGTTTATTCAAAGACTCAAAAAACGGGCGCCAGTATTCCTGCCACGATTGAAACGGCTTTTCAGTACTTGCGTGATCCTATCGTTAGGCAAGGGTTAAAAGACCTACCTTGGTTCAAAAAAGCCCGACGAAAAACAGCTCACGAGGAGCTGATCGCTTGGGTCTATTGCTACATGCTTAATCACTACCCAAAAAAGCATTAATTGCTGAGCCAGCTTCGCTTTGCTACACTTCGCCTAAAAAGCGAGAAAGAATCTGTGAAATACATTGCCAAAAAGCCCGGTCCGGATGGAACAATTCCTTTTACACCAGATGAGCATAACGTTTGGAAAGTACTCATCGCGCGCCAGCAAAAAACGATTGTCAACCGAGCTTGCCCTGAATTTTTTGAGGGCATTGCCACGCTTGGCCTGTCAGAAAATCAGATTCCGAGCCTTTTAGACCTTTCAGATCGCCTTAGTGTCACTGGCTGGAAAGTGACTCCTGTCGATGGCACGATACAAGTCGATGAATTTTTTGCCATGCTCGCACGCCGTGAATTTCCGGTGGCGACCTTTATTCGCGTGATGGAAGAGCTCGATTACCTGCAGCAGCCCGATATTTTTCATGAAATTTTTGGCCACTGCCCGATGCTCACCAACCCCGCTTATGCGGATTTCGTGCAATGGTACGGCGAGTTTGCTTCAAGCCTTAATCATCAATTACGTACTATTTTAAGCCGCTTGTTTTGGTTTACGATTGAGTTTGGTTTGGTGAAAACCGAGGCTGGCCTTCGTGTGTATGGCGGTGGTATTTTGTCTTCACATCAAGAAACGATCTATGCTTTGGAAGATTCATGCCCGACGCGTAAGTCTTTCAATTTGCACGAAGTGCTGTTGACGAAATATTTCTATGACCGTATTCAGGATCGTTACTTTGTGATCGACTCACTGGAAAGTCTGTATAAAATGATGGACGAGAAGATTTTGAGAGAAGCACTGGATGAAATCAAAGTGCGGCAAGACCGCCCATTTATCACATGTTAATACGTGTCATTTTAAGCGCGCTATTACCTCTACTGTTATTCCTGTGCTTACCGTCATTCCCGCGCAGGCGGGAATCCATTAAATTAAGGAGTTCACCATGAGCAAAACGATACACTGTGTGGGCTGCGAAGGCGGCATAGAGGCCTTGCCAGAGTCTGAAATTCAGGCGCGCATCGCACAATATCCGGATTGGCGCTATGACGCTGGCAAACGTCGCCTGACGAAAACCATCGAGTTCAAAGGCTTTTTAAAAACCATGAGTTTTGTCAACGCCGTGGCCTGGATGGCCAATCGCGAAATGCACCACCCTGATCTTGAAGTGAGTTTTAACCGCTGCATCGTGCACTTTCAAACCCACGCGGTGGATGGCGTGACTGAGAACGATTTTATTTGTGTGGAAAAAGTGGAAGCCTTGCTCGACTAGGTGTTTTTTACGGAGATAAAAAAGCTTGGCAATCGCAATATTTTTTGGGTAGACTTGGTGCCCAAGTTAGCACAAGGAGTGAGGCCATGAAGTCCTTTCTGTTTTCAAAAAAATCTGCGTTGATTTCAATTGCCTTGCTGGGAAACGCTGCTTATGGTGTCACGGTAAATAATTTATTTTCTCCTTCGGCAGAGAATAGCGTGGGCTGTACTGTTATTATTGGGAACAGTCCGTCGGGGTCCAAAACGGTGACATCAACTCGGGTTACCCCATATAGTGACGCAAACTGTGTTACTGCAATATCTGGGGGGCAGAGAAATGTGGGGGCAACTCCCGCTGCGACATTTTCTTCTGGTACAACTAGGCGCTGTAATGCAGCATCGTTATACGCCATTTTGGCAATTGCTGGTGGTACTCCAACAAATGCGCGCTCCGTTTTTATTGAGCCACTGGATGGGGTCAATCCAATTTGGGGCGGTACTGGAGGAGCTTGCTTTAACGTTAGCTGTACTTTAGGCTCTCCTAATCAGTGCACATCAGCAGACGTGGGTAACGTTGCTAATGCATCTTGATTTGTTTGTTGTGCAATTTCTTAGAGATTTAAGCCGTGAAAAAAACCCCTACTTACACTAACCTGATCGATTTTTCTTTAGAAAGAAAAGACTGTTGGGTAAGGCCGCATCTTCTTGTTGTATCGGTTTCAAATGTTACTCAGGGCGGTGACGGCGGTGGTGACGAAGTCAATGGTATGTGGAGCTAGTCTTTGTTGACGGCTCTACACATTATTTGCGCTAGCGAAAGCTTGGAATCGTACAAAGGAATGCTTACTCCTGCGGGTTTTGATAAAAACCACCTTCGAGCACTATCCAACCCTTCATTAGTCCTCGCCCGAAGCGAATTTGGCCAGGAGCCGTTATATTATTACTACGATCAAAAAACGCTAATCTACGGTCACACCATCCCTGACATTATTCAAAAGCTAGAAACCCATCCTGTTTTAGATCACGATGAAGTGCTTAAGCTTATGGCTCAGCGGCGCACATACACTGACAAAACGATTTACCAACACATATACAGCGTTGAGCCGGGCACCATTGTGTATCTCACAGCACAAGGCGAGCTGAAAAAACATCGCTACTGGCAGCTGGACCCCAATGCAGATGATCTTGTGCTGAAAAGTGATCAAGCGTATTTCAATCGCTTTGACGAGTTGATGCAAGAGTCGCTGCATCACAACACGCAGGGCTGTGAGCACGATATTGCCGGCGAGCTCAGCGGTGGACTGGATTCATCCAGTATTTTAACGGCGGCTCAGTCGCTGGGCTTGCACTATCCTTTGTTTATGCATGTCGCGCCAGAAAATCCTCGTTTTGACCAAGTGGATGATAGCCACTTGGCCAAGCAAGTGCTTTCGTATTTTGGTTTGAGCGATGTGTCGTTTGTGGATGCGAAAAACTTTGATTTCTTTGCAGAGCTTGAGTTCGCAGCCCGGGTGTTTGCAGGGCCGGCATCCTGTATTTTACCGGTAATGGCGCAGAACGTTGGGCGCGCCGTGGCGCAGTCTGGCAAGCGGATTTTATTATCGGGCGCTGGTGGTGATGAGTGTGTGTCTTCTCACGCGCCGGAGTCAGCTTACCTTGCCGGCCAATTTCGTGAGCGGGGCGCGCGTGCCGTTTGGCAAGCATTTTTTAAAGAACAGGCCAGCAGCTTATTGTCGTTCACGACGTTAAAAAAAGCCGAACAATTATTCAAGGCGATGCACCCTGCGATCTTTCATGTGCTGAGTCGATCAGAAAGTACCGCCAAGCTCAGCTACATGCTGTGTCGTCAGGGTTTTAAAGGGTTGCCACCTAAAACAACGTTCTCTAAAAAGCGTTATTACACAAGCATTCGTGCGTTTGAATGGGATCGGCTTCAAGGTTCAACCAGTTGTTTTTTGCGCGGTCGCATTGAGCACCATGGCATTTTGGCCAATGCCACAGGCTTTGAATACCGCTACCCTTTACTTTACCCGAAACTTGTGGAGTTTTGTTTTCACTTGCCGGCACGATTTAAGCGCCGAGATGGCGTGGCGCGCTATATGGTGCGTGAGTACTTAAAGGCCCACGGTCTGCCTGAAGACGTGTATTCAAAGCAGCAAAAAGTGGGCGGCATTGCACCAGGTACCTTGGAAAATGTCTTTGAGCTTATGCAAGACTCAGGCTTTCTGGCGCGTTTTGAGAATTTGCCCTGGGCGGATAAAGTGGTTAAAACGACATCCCACAACAAACTTATCGGCTATATTCCGGCCTATATGCTCCATTATTATCAGACCGTGTTACAGCGTTAGGGTTTAGACACGTCAGGGTTTAGAAATTGATCAACCTTGTATTTTTTGATACAATGGCACCAGAAAAATAAGAACGAGCGAGTTTTTTCTATGTTTCAAGAGCCACAAAACGCCCTTCCATTGTGTTCATATTTTATTGAACAGCTTGAGGCCGATCCCCTTTATAAAGAAGCCTACTCTGACCTTATTGCTCGGCTTCGGTGTTTACAGGTTGATGCTCAAAGTGATAGGCCTCCATTGGGTTTTCAGCCGCTTCCATCAGTGATTGGTAATATCCTCGAATACCAGGTTGCTGACGAATGCCAGAAAAAAACGGATTTTCCATTGAGGAGGTTGCTTTTAACCTACTTTAATAAGCAACAAGGTTTTAACGCTTTTTTGTTGACTTTGTTGAGCCCCTACAGCCTTGTTCGTGTGGTTGCGCGGGGTTATTACCTGTCTCTGGGTTCTTCAGAACAAGGGTTAAAAGGCTGTGTTGGCAACGTGATTAATGCAGTCGAGGCGATCACAGAGAGTGGCCACGTCAATCAAAATATCCAAACGGAAGTTTTACCAAGCCTGCGTCGCGTGCTTGGAGAAAATAGTAAGCTTGAGCAGCTTATCCTGGCTAAGTTAGGGCCGCTGGATAATCAGCCGGTCTTCGCTCCAGTGAGCTTTAGGTGATAAGCTTGAAGTGAGGCCAGCTAGGCAAAAATCACCTGTGCCGATGCGATAAACTTCGCGCATTTTTAAACCAGCTGTGCTATGATGCGTCCGTATATTTGGGGGCGTCATTGGTTTCGACGTGATTTACAAGACCCAAAGTGCATGCCGAGTGTGTAAGCTACTCGCTAAACAAGCTGCAATCGTTATAATTGCAAACGATACTACTTTTGCTGCTGAGGACGCTATCGCTGCCTAACCGGCAGAGGAGAAATCCTCTCTCGTCGTACTAAACCTACGACACAGCCCAGCGACCGCGTGAGCCCGCGCGTGTGGAAGCTGGTAATTTAGCGGGATCGCGACGTGGAGTGTCTAGCAACATCGTCGTTAAATGTAACCGCTAGGCTTGCCTTGTGTGATCCTGTCGGTCGGAGCGCATAAGGTGACACAAAAGACCGCTCTAAGCATGTAGACCTTTGTGTTGCGATTTTGCGGACGCGGGTTCAACTCCCGCCGCCTCCACCAACGCAACCGCTTGATTTATTTGGACTTTCTTATCAACTCAAAAGGCCGCGGGAAATTGGCGGGAAACAACTGAAAACTTACCACTGATTAACAGGCCGATAACCTCCAAAAATATTTTGATCCGGAATCCACCGCGTATAGTACCGTGCTGTTGTCAACATTGTTTCATGCCCCATCTGCCCAGAAACCCATGGAAAATACTCGCCACCCGATACCATCATCGACGCAAATGTATGACGTGTTTGATATAAATTACGATATTCAATATTGGTTATCTTGAATAATGGCAGCCATGCCTGTTTCCGCATTTCGCTCGCATCTTTCCATGGTCGCTTTTTTTGAGGGTTGAAAAATATATAGGATTGCTGCCAGAGCGTATACTGCTTTTGTGCTTTTAAAGCACTTAAAGCAGGACGTAAAAGCTGTACGGTTCTCCTGCTCCTCTTCGTTTTAGTAGGCCTTACTTTACCTTGAACAACAATACGTCTGATGTAAATAAAACCATTTTCTAAATCAACGTCCTCCCAGCGCAAACCAACCAATTCTGCGGTACGCAAGCCAGTATAGAAAGCAAATTGAAATAGATTTTTAATTTGCCCTTCTGCAGTCGCTAACAACTTATAAATTTCAGCTTGTGTAAACGGATTAACTTCATAAGTTGATTTAATTCTCGTTAAAAGTTTAAGATCAATAAGCGTAAAAGGATTAACCGTAAGATAGCCTCGGATCATAGCCTCTGCAACAACGTACCTCAGTGGCGTCAATATATTAAGGATAGTTTTTCGCTGACACTTAAATTTATTCAACCAATCCCAAATAATACCTGCGCTGAGTTCAGTTACAGGTAACTTTCCAAAAGCCAGTCTTAAATGTTTATTACATGTCCTTTGATAGCGATCATAAGTATTGTCGCTTACACGTTGTTTTATCCTTTCTAAATACAAATCTATTAACTCATTGACAAGCGTTGCCTTTGGCACATGTCCAAACCTAATTGCATTTTTTGAATAAGGAAAAAAATCAGTATAATTAAAGTCGCCAAAAGCAATCGCTTTTAAAAGCTCTTTTCTCAAGCGAATGGCTTTTTTGATATTTCTTGTATTAACTGTAAAATTCAGTTTTTCACGGCAGTACTTATATCGATAACGAAATGTTATCCGTAAACTCTTTTTTCCTGTTTTGGAAATTCTAACGTAAACACCCGTTGCAACTCGAGTTTCAGTTTCTTTCACACCCATGCTTTTATCTCCTATATAAATTAAGCTTTAATAACATAACCTAAATTTAATCAAGGAGTACAAAAATGTTAGAAACAGATAAAAAACCAACAAGATTATTGAGGCTCAAAGAAGTAAAACATCGCACAGGGCTGTCACGCTCATCTATATACCTTATGATATCAGAAAATCAGTTCCCCCGACAAATTCAATTAAGTGGCAACCGCAGTGTTGCATGGGTTGAGCAAGAGATTGAAGAGTGGATACAAATGAGAATTAAGCTTAGCAACCACACATAAACCTAATGCTTGTCATAAATGTTGCCTAACTCATTATAAATAAAAGTGGCTATTACTTATCTAACAAATGGTTTGGTATTAATATACAAGGGTCGCCCGTTGGTGTAAGGATAGTGCAACGAGCCATTGCCCGCGTCACGCTAACCCTCAGCATGTATTTGTAATGAACCAAGTCCTGGCTATTTGTATTTCCTCTGACAATGCGATCAGGGTTTCCAATTAATTTTCCTTCCTTTTTCTGTGGCCATCCTTCAAAAATAATCACCTCATCAAACTGTTTCCCTTTCGATTTATGCATATTCATGATCACCACACCATATTCAGACCTTGATGATACAGAAAAATGCTCCTTCTGAAAAAATCGCCTAAAAGAATCCAAGGCATTAGTATAAGCTCCTCTGTCTCTCCAAGCTTGCGATAAAATATTTCTTAGTTGCACACCTCGTCTCAATAACTTTAAGTTCTTTACCTCTTCAATGATTTGTTTCAATCTTTTGCAGCCAGACTTTTCTAAAGCAGACGAAATATGTTGCCAATCAACCTTTGGAGTACCTGTTAGTGATATACCACGTGCTGAGTCATATCCTTCAAGCATTGGCTTAAGTATACTATTTTTTGCAAATTTTTTTTCCTGAATGAATTTGTCGTAAGCTTTTTTTATGTTAGTCGATTCGCTAATATCTTTCTTAGTAGGCGAATCACTGCCTTTTCCCTGAAAAAAATTGCACACTAATTCAATGAACAGTGATTGATCGTCATCTGCTTTTTTAGGCTGAAAAAAGAATGCAAATATCTCAGCCGCTAACAAAGTAGCATTCATGTCTATAGAGGCAGTATGCGGAATAATAGGCAGCTTATTTTGCTTGCTACCAAAATAATTAGATACATCCCGCATCATTTTTTTTGTGGGTACTAGGACAGCAACTGACCAGTCATGATTAGAGCTTGATTTTAATCTTTTTACTGATTGTAAGGCTTGACCTTTTAGGGCAGCAAAAGCTTGGTTTTTATTTGGCTCAAAAGTCTTGCAACATACCCCAACATAGTTGTCTCGAAAATTTTTACCTTTTAATATGTCGTTACCAAATAATAATATATCAGTGCCGTGACTACGATGATTTTCATCTTGCAGATTAAATTCACTTGGGTTAAATTCCTTTATAAAATGAGTTAGCCTTTCCGGATCCGCGCCAATAAAATCATAAATCCTCTGCTCTGGGTCAGCCAAAGCGATTAATTCACTATTTTGACCAAGCAGATTAACAACATCCCATTGTGCAGCACTGGTATCTTGAAACTCATCAAGAATGATATAAGGATATGTATCCGAAATTAATTTTTTAATCTTTTCGCTGCCAAGCAAAATATCATGAACATAATTGGCAAATAAATCAAAACACACACGCCCTTCATTTTTGGCTATCTGATGTCTCTTGGCACTTTCTTCCTTATTTTTATTATTAATATCTGTCTCAGTTAGCTGGGAAATAGAACCATATTGATGTCTTATTGAAGATAGAGCAACGGCCTCAGCAGGTGGATTCAATACTGATAGTTTTCTTGGCAATCCCAATAAATAACCATGTGATTTCATAATTTTCCAAAAAAATGAATGATAAGTATCGATTTTGATATTCTTACAATCATGCAAGTTATTTTTAGCATGTTTTTCTAAGGTTTCGACAATTCGTGCTACACTTTGCCTCGCAAAGCTTAGAAACAATATCTTCCGCCCATCACTAAGTTCATTTGCTATGTTAATTGCCTTCAAGATTGAAATAGTTGTTTTGCCTGCTCCTGGTCCGCCAATGATTAATAGGTGCCCTGTTGCTTGCAAAATTTCACGCTGCTTGTTAGACAGATTCAATAGGCACCTCTTTCTGTGCCAGGTCTACATTATTTTCGCCATTACATAGTAATTTAATTTCTTTGCAAGTATTCTTTATCCAGTCAGGTATTTCATTTTCCGCACATTGCGCTAAAAAACTTGCTATAGCACCGTCCCCCTTGTACTTTATAAAGTAAGCCTTTAGCGCATCGGCTGAGTTTTCTTTTGGATTTTCATATTTTTGTTTTAAATCTTGCGGCCATTCTAAACTATCGATAAATCTAGTAATTGCATCTTGCGCTGTATTATTCAAAACAAGATCCTCAAAGCCTTTCTCGTCATGCATAAATAACTGATCAACTGCTTTTTCTATATTTCCTTTATTCTCATCCATTTGTTTATCACATAAACCAAATACTTGCTTATCAAGGTTTTTGTACACATTAGCTAAAGCTACTAATTGTGAATCAGTTCCAGCATCAATCACGCAAAGGCCTAGCATTTCAAAATTTGCATAATCATTTGAATTTAGCTCAACTAAACGTCTTGCAACAACTGGCATAGCAGCAGCTTCTGTCGCTCCTTCAACAATTAATACCCGTCTTGACAATAACCCTTCGCAAAACCTCGTACGAAATTCTTGTCTATATCTTTTAGGCTTAATGCTATCTGGCAACTCAACTTTTGCCTGATTAAGTACGCCATTGGAATTTCGGGATAAAATAACTGTTTCATCTAAATTAAATTCTTCTATTACGTAAGGTGAGTGAGAGGTAAAAAATGTTTGGGATGATAGTAGCCGTATTTCATGCACGATACGTTTTTGGGTATATGGGGGAATTGCCGTTTCTGGTTCTTCCATAGCAAAAATAACATTTTGTTTCGCCTCAGCAATCATGGAAAGCATAGCAAGCACTAGCATGTTAATTGTTCCTGTGCCTTGACGATAAAATGGCAGATAATGATCGCCATTGCCAGTGGTAACAAAGGCTGTAATGATTTTTCTTAAATGCTCTCTCGTGAGATTAGAAATTTTCAAATGAGGCGAAGCACCCCATTCTTTAGGAACAAATTTTTTAATGCTACTTTCTATATTTTTAAGAATTCCTACAACACCAAGCTCTGATTCAGATGCCACGTCACGTGTGCTTAATTCTTCAATCGTTTTTTCCCACATTTGTGGTCGTACTTCTTTTATACGAAGAATAATATCTAATAAGCTACCATGCTCTAAACTTAATGCGCGAGATCCCGTTCTTATTGAGCGAAGATATAGAAAGCCACATTTTTGCTTGTCTTTTTTCTTAAAAGGTTGAGACGTATCATTATCAACCAAGCTTCTCGTAAAGTAAGTAGCACCAGTAAAATCGTCTTCATCAGCATCATAATAACCTTTAAAACAGACGCGTAAGGCTGCCAATGTTGAATCCCTATCAACGCTATTTAGTTCAGAAATTAATTCTTTTTTGTCTTTGTTCCACCACTCGATAGTATCAGAAAAATGGCGCTGTTGTTCTTCATTTAAATCGACAACAACTGCTTCAATAGATATCTCTACAAGCTGATCATCTGATCTGTACATCCCATTATAAAAATCATGTTCATCGATGATGGGACGTCTATTAAGTCTATCTGGGCCTAAAACCAAATCAAGTGCTTCAAAAATAGTTGATTTACCAGTATTATTATCACCAAGCAGTACCGCGTGATCTGGAAAGAATAAATTCGCTGAATGTATTCCCCTAAAATTTTTAATCTCAAGCTTTGCCACTTTCATTTCTATTTCCCTAAATACCGTTGCTCACTTACCTTAATAACAATTTTAAGCTTCGGCTCTAAAAGTTCTTTTTGCCCGACCAGTTAGGCGTTTGTTTGGAAGGCTTAAAGGAGAGCTTAATATACCATTAAAAAACATATATCATACCAGCATCGCAATCTTGTCCCAAGTCACACCATAAGCCTAACATAAGGCCATGCTCGATAATATTTTAGCTAGAAAATCACTAGTGAGCCTTGAAATACCCAAAAGCTAACTATTTCAAGTCTCAAAACGCCTAAATCTGTGCACCAAGCAGTAACTAGGTATAACAAAAGACAACAAACCATTTCTCTTTAACTTTAATTGATTTTCATTTTTTAGTTATTGAAAAGACCGCAGGAAATCAATGAAGGAAGATATTTTTTCCGATGATTCACTGGCAGGCAGTTACAATAAAGGTAAACCTGTTATTAACTAGCTACTATAAAAACGGTTTGCGCCAATGCAAATAAACCAAAGATACTTATAGTCTGTAGACATAAAGTCATCTTTTCGATACTAATAAGCAACATGAAGCATCAAATTTTACAGAATCATCCTGACAAGTTGCAAAAAATATTTGCTCAAAATGTTCGTATTGAACGAATAAAAATGAATATGACACAAGAAGAGCTTGCTGATATATGTGGCTATCATCGAACATATATTGGCTCCATAGAAAGAGGAGAGAGAAACGTTACTCTAGCAGCTATTGAGGCACTAGCTAAAGCATTTAAGGTCAAGCCATATCAGCTATTGGTAAGAGATAATGAACAAAATTAGCAAGCCAGATAACATGTCTCAAGAATTTTACGAGGCTTGTATAGCAGTTGAAGGCAAACGTGCACGCACCGTCATTAACCACATTCTTCAGAATGGCTTTATAACAACTGAAGAATTAAGTGATATCTATGCCTATGATCATCCGCCAAGAGCCGCTAGAGATGTAAGAGAAAATGGAATCCCGCTAAAAACCTACAAGGTAGTAAGCAAAAAAACAGGGCGGAAGATTGCAGCCTATAAATTTGATTTTAGTGAAAAAACTAAAGGCAGAATTGGAGGCAGAAAAGCATTCTCTATACAATTTAAAAAAAAGCTAATTGAGAGATATGGATCATGCTCAGTTCTAACTAACGAAAAGATTAACCCTCGATACTTACAAATAGATCATCGTATCCCCTATGAAGTGGCGGGCAACGACGCAAACGAAGATGTTGAGCATTATATGCTACTAGATGCTTCTGAACAACGCGCAAAAAGTTGGTCTTGTGAATCATGCGAAAACTTCCGCACAAACAAAGATAAAAATATCTGTGAAAATTGTTTTTGGGCATATCCGGAAAACTATTCTCATATTGCAATGAAACCAGAACGTCGTTTAGATATCTTGTGGTCTGGAGATAACTGCAAGCAATACGAACTACTAGTCACAGAAGCAAAAAAAGAAAACCAATCTCCACAATCACTTATTAAAAAATTACTAAAAGACAGTTTTTCTGACAGTAATTAGAAAAGCCAGCGATTTTTTCTTTTTTATATTACCCCTCCTTTTTGACACCAACTATCCGCATAATGTAATAACTGGCGCGAAATATAAAGGCTTTCAATTGTCTCTTCAGATCGACCCGAAAGTGTTGCCTGGGAAGAGCGGCCTGCTGCAATCCAAAGACGCTTCATTTTCAAATATTCAGGGAGCTCATCTGCATACTCCACATTACCCGTTTTACCGTCATATGAAAGTATGAAAGGAACGTCCCTATTATTGATAAATTCTAACCCTTCTATCAGCGCATCTCTTCCAAGCTGCATAAAATAACGCTTATCACGACCATACGTAGTTCCGTGATATGGAGGATCCATGTAAACTAAATCACCTAGTTTGGCGTCCTTAATACTATCTCGGAAATCGCCACAACGCACAATTACCCTTCCTTTGAGAAGTTGACTAACTTCATTGATTGATTTTTTCATCCTTTCTGGCCGCGTACCTAAACGTCTCTTATCCGCAGATTGCGTAAAATCACCATTCCTATTAAAGCGTACTGCATTTTTTACACATCTTGCCACTAGGTAGAGAAGATCCACTGGATCTTTCTCTGCATTAAAGCGCTCACGAATTTTCAGAAAATAATCAGGGCTCTCTGCATAACCCTTCCATATTTCTTCGTAACGCCTACCAGTTTTCTCTGGATGATTAATAATCTCTTCCCAAAGTTTGGCCAGAGGCTCAAGAGAGTCAGCTATTACATATTGTTTGGCTAAATTATTAGAGGCCGCATAAATAGTTACTGCCGCAGATCCAGCAAACGGTTCATAGAAAGTATTAACACTTTTTGGCATAAGAGTGCAAATACGCTTAGCAAGATTTCTCTTGCTTCCTTGATAAGGAATAACATGAGGAACATTTTTCATTTATACTACAATTACACGCATTAAATTGATACTTAAAGTCATCATATAAGAAAATCTTACCCTATGCAAGAGTCAGGAAAACATCCCCACATCCGCCTATTATTTTTGCACAATATAATCCGTGAATCCGGGGGATCACCAGGGGATCATCTGCCGACAATCAGTGACAATGAAATACAATTCGACAATTTAGCAACTTTGTTAACTCTTTGATAGAAGCTGTATTTCATTGTATTTGATTGTCTTTGGCAGCATTAAATTGACTACGTTTTGACCGGCTGCGTTTTCGACTCCCGCCGCCGCGGTTTTTTTATTTAATGATGCTTGGGCTTGCCTAACCACCAATGGGCGTTTATCCTAGTCAGCACATACAAGGATAGATAGCATAACTGAGCACAATCCAATGCATGATGATTTTAAAAAAAGTGCCTGGCATAGCCCAAGCTTAATGATCTTGTCGCTGCCTGTTGTAACAGCGGGTGGTGGTGAGGGCGCAGAGGGTGATGCTGGCGGAAGCTTTTGGAGAAGCTAACACAATCGTTTGGTCAATCAAATATGAAAAGCTTCTCAAACAATACAGTACTGAGCCGAAACACGACATTAATGGCCGCAAACGTTGACGACGATCTTGTAATGATGGATGCAGACCAAGGCGTTTATTTTAGTTTAAACCCCGTGGGCGCAGCCATTTGGGCTCTACTTGAAACCCCAAAAACCTATGATGATTTGATCTCAGGTCTGTTGTCTCAATACGAAGTCACTCGCGAAACGTGCGAGCAGGATGTTCAGCCCTTTTTGAGCGAGCTTGTTGATAATGGGCTTGTGATGCTTGGCGGTTGATTGGATTCGTTTTAAGTTTTTTAGTCAAAGCGAGCAAAATTTTTTGGCTTTTTATTTGGTTAATCATTCAAAAAATTTTTCTGGGTTTTTGTAAGGTAAGGTGGAATGGTTGATGCGGATTTTGTATTCTTCCACGTTTGTTATTTGCGTAAATAATTTTTTAATTTCTTGATCAGCGTGATTGTTGCTTGTTCTTGGTCCTGCCCAAATTTCTTTAATCCAGCTATGCTTAATCGGCCGGGAAATATAGGGAATGCTTTTAATGAATGGTTGTTTGGGGTTTTGGTGCCGATAAAAAACCTCGTGAGGGCTGTCTGTGAGTGATCCGTTTAAGCATAAGTTTGAGTTTGCAACCCTAATTTCTTTTTCTTCTTGAAAGCAGGGGTGTTTGAGCAATGGAATTAATGAGTTAATGGCGAGATGAAATAGTTGGTACTGAGCTTTATCTTTTTTGATCGTCTCCAAGTAAGCTCGAGCTTCTGCGAACCAATCTTTTAGTGAGTCAGAAAAGGTTTTTGGGCAAGCGTAGCTAACGGCACCAGAGATACTTTGAACATAGGGTTTATCCTGTTCGAAGGAAAACCACTCTTTTTCCAACGCTTGTCGCGAAAACCCAATTGAGAAGCCCAGGCCGTCATCGCCATATTCACGCCAGGCAGGCAAGTAGTTTTGTTGTTCGGAAAAGGAGGCTGTGTAAAAAGGTTTTTCTTTTAGGGCCTCATCCTGCGTAGCGATAAAGTTGATTCTGTCTTCATGGCTGTTTGGAAATAAATGGTTTGCAAAAGCTGATATGCCATACCTTATTTCCGTTGGATCATTGAGGTGGTGAAAATCAGTTAACCATAGCGTACTACTCTCAACGATGCCCTTCAGTCCGGCTAGCGAGGTGTAATGGTAAATTATTTCATTCTCATCAGGCATTTCTTGTGTTCCAGGAAATTTTCTAATAAGTTCTTTTATTGTGGTAAGTGCACATATAGATATTTATATGTGCATCTAGGGGACCTGGATGGTTTTTAAGCAGAGTGGCTCTAGGATTGCTGTAAGAAGAGCAACACTCGCGAAACAAACGCTTCAGGATACTCGATATACGGCAAATGCCCGCAGCGCTCGAAACGGTAGTACTCAGCATCTTTCACCGTATCGGCGATGTGTTTCATCGAGGGTTCAAGAAAGACGATATCTTCATCCGAGCCTGTGACTAATACCGGTAGCTTTAGGCTTGATAGCCAGGGCGTGGAATCAAAGCCTTGAAGTGCGGCAAATTGTGCTTCAAACCCTTCGATAGAAAATGGGTAGGGATTGTTGAGATTAAGCTCAATCAGGGTATCAAGCATATTGTTGTGTGATAAAAATTGTTGTGAAAATGCCCAAGATAAGCCGATTTGAATAATGGCCTTGGCGGGTGCGCCAGCTTTCATGAGCTGAAGTTGTGCTTCGGCAAATATATTGTAGCAAGATTCAGGTTTAGCCACGGAGTTGCAGATCACAACAGATTTAACCCGTTCTGCATAGCGGTGTGCCAGCGTTTGCACAATAAATCCACCCATGGAACTGCCGATGAAGTGCGCTTGCTGAATGTCTAGGGCATCACACAAACTAATCACATCGTCAGCCATTTGGTCGATTGAGTAAGGTCCCTTGGGGATATCGCTCTGCCCTGCGCCGCGATTATCGAAAATAATCACTTGATAATGTTTAGATAAGGCTTCTGTGACGGTGTACCAAGCGGTGTGGTCTGCGGT
This sequence comes from Gammaproteobacteria bacterium CG11_big_fil_rev_8_21_14_0_20_46_22, assembly GCA_002796245.1. NCBI lineage: Bacteria > Pseudomonadati > Pseudomonadota > Gammaproteobacteria > Gammaproteobacteria bacterium CG11_big_fil_rev_8_21_14_0_20_46_22. The sequence continues at coordinate 137,221 of PCWT01000048.1, forward strand.
AAAACCTGCTACAAGGACCAAGGGTTCACCCTGGCCATAGGTTTCATAATAAAGATTAATTCCGTTGGATTGAAGGCTTGGCATCGGCTGTCTCCCTGCTTAGCGTTTTAACATCCGGGCTTTATCGCGCGCCCAATCGCGGTCTTTTAGGGTTTGACGTTTGTCGTGGAGTTTTTTACCGCGAGCGAGTGCAATTTCACATTTCACGCGGCCACGTTTCCAGTAAAGTGATACGGGCACAAGTGTGAGCCCTTTTTCTTTCACCTTGCCGATCAGTTTATCCAGCTCTTTTTTATGCAGCAACAGTTTACGGTTGCGCACCGGGTCTGGGTTGACGTGTGTTGAGGCAGAAGCTAGAGGTGTGATGTGTGCACCAAATAAAAACGCTTCGCCCTTGCGAATCAAAACATAACCTTCTTTGATATGCACCTTGCCGGCGCGAATGCTTTTAAGCTCCCAACCTTCCAGGCACAAACCTGCCTCGAGCTGTTCTTCAAAGAAGTAATCGTGCGAGGCTTTTTTGTTTTTAGCGATCGTGCTGCTCATGGCGGTCATATCAATGATTGTTCAAAAAACTTGCGAAGTGTAGCAGCCTATGGCATAGTGCGCGACTATTTTATTGTTTGGTTCAATGTTTTGGGAAGATCGCCAATGAAGATTTCACCCACAGCTTCGTTATCGTCTCGCTTGCCGCGCTAAGCCCAAGCATCGTATAGTTATTAACATTGAACACAGGCCCCCTCATGACATCCGTAAAGCCTTTTCAGGCCGAATTGAAACAAACATTTAGCATGGCGATGCCCCTTGTCGCATCCTCCTTAGTCCAGTCCGCCAGCGGTTTTGTTGGTACGGTGATTGTTGCGCACCTGGGCAAAATCGCGCTGGCCGCAAGTGCTTTGGTGGGCATGAGCTGGGTGACTTTGTTGGTGTTGGTTTTTGGTATGCTTAACTCCATCAGCGTCTTGGTGGCACAGCGTGTCGGTGCCAAACAATACGGGGAAGCTTCTCGATTGGGCGCGCAAGGCATGATTGTCGCCGTGTTACTTGCCATACCGGTCATGGTTGTGATGTATTTTGAAAACTACCTGTTTATCTGGACCAAGCAACCCGCGAGTATTTTGGCCTATGCGACGCCGTATTTGCATGCCTTGTCGTGGTGCATGCTACCTTTGGCGATTTTGATTGTGATGGAACAGTTTTTAATTGGTATTGGTAAAACACAATTGGTGATGTGGATCAGCCTTTTGCAAGTGCCGTTTGAAATGCTATTTAACTACGCGTTTACTTTCGGCAAATTTGGCTTGCCGGCTTTTGGGATTGCCGGTGTAGGCTATGGGTTTACAACCGTATTTATCATTGCCATGGTCTTGATTGCGCTATACATCACTTACTCAGATGTGGGGCGACAGTACCCCTTGTTCAAATCTTTGCGCGGCTTGCATTTAAAGGTTGTGAAAAAGATTTTTCAGATCGGTTGGCCGATTGGTTTAATGTATGGTTCAGAAGTTGGTTATTTTGCGATTATTACTTTTTTTATGGGGCACTTCGGTTTGGATACCTTGGCGGCTCACCAAATCACATTTCAATATTTAGCCTTATTAATGGCCGTGGTGTTTGGTATTTCTCAGGCGGTTTCTGCGCGCGTGGGTCATGCGGTGGGGCGTAATGATCGCTCAAGTATTCGCTTAGCAATGCATGCGGGTTTTGTTTTAGCCGTGGGCGGTATGTTCATTGTGGCTTTGGCATATTGGTTTGCGCCACGGCTTTTGATTTCAGTGGATCAAACGCGGAGTCTCAGCTTGAATGCGATACAGATTGCGGTGCTTTTTTTGGCGATTGCGGCGGTGTTTCAGTTGTTTGATGCCCTGCGTTTGGTGGCTGTGGGCGCCTTGCGCGGATTAAATGATACACGGGCGCCGCTGTGGATTAGCTTGGTGGCGTTTTCAGGCTTAGGCTTGCTGTCTGGCTATGTTTTTGCGTATCACTGGCATTTAGGTGGCGCGGGTTTTTGGCTTGGCATGATCGTGGGTGATGTTGCGTGCGCCCTTATTTTAATATATCGTTTCGGCAGACAGTGGAGCAGTGTTGATCTGGCTTCCTTGATGAATACCGACTAAAGAGCATTTATGACACACATTAAGCGATCAGCCTTAGTTCCTTTCTCTGCTGACAAGCTCTACGACTTGGTGAATGCGATCGAAACGTATCCTGAGTTTTTGCCGTGGTGCAGTGATACAAAAATTTTAGAGTCATCGCCTGAGGTGATGTTGGCTAGTATGACGATTGCAGGTGGCGGCTTTAGCAAAACCTTCACGACGCGCAATGAATTATTCCCACCTGAAAAAATTATCATGCGTCACGTTGATGGCCCCTTCAAATCACTCACGGGCGAATGGCGTTTTGTACCGTTGTCTAATGACGGTTGTCGTGTTGAGTTGGATATGCATTTTGAAGTCGAAAGCGGCATAAAAGGTATGTTATTTGGTGTGGTCTTTAATAAAATTGCCGACAAACTTGTTGATGCATTTTGTGCGCGAGCCAAAGAGCTATATGCAAACGATTAATGTTACTGTTACCTATGCTTTGCCTGATCAGCAGCCTGTTTTTTCTGTGAGCCTTAAAAGTACCGCGGTGGTGTTAGATGCATTGCTCGCCTCCGGTATTTTAAAACAGTTTCCAGAGATTGATTTGAAAACCCAACGCGTGGGTATTTTTTCTGAATGTGTGATGCTCAGTGAAAAATTAAAAGACGGCGATCGGGTTGAGATTTATCGTCCCTTGACCATCGACCCCAAAGACGCGCGTCGCCTGCGCGCTCAAAAAAGAGCCTAAGCCTCTTTGTATTTGCAAAATAAGATTAACACTGCGCAAGCCACACACAAGATGGGCAGTAAGCTTAAGGCCCATTGGTAATCACGCACCGCATAATGAATGCTGCCGATATGGTGCGTGTGAGCAACATTGTGTAATACGAAACCCAGGATGAGTTGCAAGACCGGCGCAACGCCGATGCCTAGTGTATTCGTAAATCCGATGCGCGTGCTGGCGGCGACGCGCGGCTCGAGCTCATGAATTAATGTGTAATTCCACAAATACACATTGCTGGTAATGCCGATCAAAAAGAAAACCAAGCATAACCATAAGTAATCAAGCTTCACAACAAAGATCACGACGCAATAAAGCGCGGCAGTGAGCAATGCCATGAGTGCGAGAATAAATCGTGGTTTTTTGCAGTAATTATAAAACCAACCAAAAAAGGGTGCTGCAATTGCGGTGCCCAAGAAAATAAAGCTTGAGCTGATGGCGGCTTGAGTGAGATTAAGTTTGTGAGAGCTGACTAAAAACGGGATGCCCCAAGACGCGATAAAGACCGTTTGTGGCGTCATCAATGCGCCCGCATAAAGTCCGTTGCAGACAGCACGAAAATTCGTGAATAGTTTGATGACGTCTTTGTGAAAATGTGCGCTGGGTTTAATACGATCAAGCGGCAGTTGGCCAAGCCCTCGCTTAGGCGTGTTGCGAATAAAGCACGGTACGAGAATGGTGAAGATTAAGGAGATTGCAACACAGGCATAAGCAAAACTGTGCCAGCCCACGTGGGTGATCAAGCTGGCTGTGTAAGCATTGGCAAAAACCATGCCTAATAAGCCAATGGCCTCAACCAGCGCAACCAAAAAAGGGTACATATGGCTTGGGAACCAGTTGCGGCATAAAAATAATGTACAGACAAACACGAATGACACGCCAAAACCCATGATGAGTCGCGCGATAATGGCAAGCGCGGCATTGGGCGATAAGGCAAAAAGCAGGCAGGCCAGCGTGGTCAGTGATGCACTAAAGATTAAAAGTTTTCTTGCGCCGTATCGGTCCGTTAAATAGCCGGCGGGCGTTTGCATGATCATGTAAGTGTAGTAGTAAGCGCTTGTGAGTACGCTCGCGCCGATAGCGCCCATCGTAAAATCGCGCATTAAGTTTTCGGTGAGAATACCTGCAGTAAATTGCAGCAAAAATTGAAACAGGACAAAGCCTGTGGCAAGTGAAAAGATCAATAAAGCGCGCGAGCGCTCTTTTTGCATTTTATGCGAGAGTTGTCCATGCACAAGCTTATCCTACAATCCTTGCGGGCTTACGATGTGGTTTGTTCTGGCTGTTTGTCGATTTTAATCAACCGGTTGTTTTTAAAGGTTAAGATGACCGCGCTGCGCTGGCTAGGCCCGCGATTTGGCCAAAGTGTATAAACGTAAATAAGTTCGTTGTCATTAAACGTGTTAACGAGCACCGGTTTTCCGCCCATGATATCCGTGGCTTGCGCTTTGCTCATGCCAAGTTTTAGTTTGGCCACGTGTTGCCAGTTAATGACATTACCTTGCTGTACGTCGGGGCGGTATTCATGAATGATCCCACAGCCTGCAAGCGAGAGCGTCATTAGCATAAGACCGGCGAGCTTTTTCATTGTATTTTCTCCAAATAGGCGGCCATGATACCGCAATTGTTCCGCGTAGGGAACATTCGATCTATTGACGGGGCTGCCCGATTTTCTGCACAATGCCCACAAGGAGGCATTATGCCAGAGTCAGATTTACGCGAGCGCGGGTTAAAAAGCACGCTGCCGCGCATGAAAATTTTAGCCATTCTTGAGTCTGCGGGTGCTAAGCATCTAAGTGCTGATGATATTCATGCCCGTCTTTTGGAGGGCGGTGAAGATATCGCCCTGGCCACGATATACCGTGTGCTCACGCAGTTTGAAACGGCAGGTTTGGTGGTTAAGCATAACTTTGAAGAAGGCTATGCGGTTTATGAGTTGGATGATGGCCAGCACCATGATCATTTGATCTGCACAGATTGCCAGCATGTCCAAGAGTTCGTAGATGACGTTATTGAGTCACGGCAAGAAGCCTTGGCTGATCGTTATGGGTTTAAAATCACACATCATCAGTTGTATTTGTATGGACAATGTCAGCGAAAAAACTGCCCTTATCGCCAGTCGCTTAAGCCACATACGCGAAGAGATTAAAGCGCTTTCGCCCTCGGCGCGTTTGATAGCGGTTTCCAAATATCAGCCACTTGACAGGCTTTTGGCCGCAATTGATGCGGGCCAATATGTATTTGGCGAAAATCATGTGCAAGAGGCCGTCGAAAAGATCAAGGCACTTTCTAGTGTTGATTGTCTCGAATGGCACTTTATCGGCACTGTTCAATCGAATAAAACACGGGTAATCGCCGAGCATTTTGATTGGGTGCAAAGCCTGTGTGATCTCAAGCATGCCCAGCGTTTAAATGAAGCCCGCCAGGGTAAGCTGCTCAATGTGTTGATCCAAGTGAATATCGATCGTGAGCCGACGAAATCCGGCGTGCTTGAAGAAAAGCTAGAAGGCTTTGCTAAAGCACTGTTGGCTTACCCCAATCTTCGTTTTCGCGGTTTGATGTGTATTCCAAGGCCGGGTAGTGATGCTTTTTCGCGCATGAAAACTCTGTTTGAGCACATGAATGCTTCAGGTTTTTCGCTTGACACGCTGAGCATGGGGATGTCGCAAGACTATGCTGATGCGCTTAGAGCCGGTAGTACAATGGTGCGCGTGGGCACAGCGATTTTCGGCAATCGTTAGGCCAGTAACTGTTGAATGAGTTCCGATTTTGTTTTGTAGCCGAGTTTTTGCTTGGCGTTGTCAAAGTAGGTTTCCACCGTGCGAGGCGAAAGGCGTAAATCTTTGGCGACAGCTTTGAGCGTTTTCCCTTTGAGCACTAAATATACGACTTGTTGCTCCCGCTGTGTGAGGTTGTTGAGCGGGTTTTTGCGAGGCTTGGCTTTCTCTGGATTGAGGGTGTTGCTGGGCAATGCGTTTAACAAGGCTTTTACCTGTGTTAAAGACTGGTCAATCTTTGAATATGGCACTTCAAAAGCGATGCCCAGTGTGGCTTCGATATGACCATTTTGATCGTAGAGCGGAAAACGGTTGGTAATAAAATAATAGTCTTTTTTCATGGCTTCAGAGTAAAGCGTAGGCTCACTCTTGTTCAATAGAGGCTTATTATTTTTCATCACCAGAAGGTCGTCTTGCCGGAAAGAGCGGTATTGTTGGTACTGTCCGCCCATTATTTTAGCCATGGCACGGTAAGATAGGCCTTCGAAATCATGACGATTTTTGAGGCCAATCATTTCAGCCACTTGGTCATTACAGGCGAGGCCTTCGTTGTCTTTGGACTGCACAAAAACGTTCATCGGTAGAAAGAGTAAACTTTCGATGTCGATGTGAAAACGGGGTGTTAGAGAGCAAGTTTTGCTTTTATTCATTTGTTCAATTATAGACCACTTTTGAGGTTTAGGCTAGCAATTTTTCAGCCAGTGCGCGAGCGGTTTGGTCATCACTTTTACCGCTTGTCATAAAGGCCAGCTCAGCGACACGCTCTTCACGCGACAAGGCGCGAATGTGCGAGTGGGTCGTATTGTCGGTCGAGTTTTTTTCCACGTAGAGATGATGTTGGCCTTTGGCGGCAACCGCGGCTAAGTGTGTGATACATAAAATTTGCGCGTTCTGCGAAAGGGTCGCGAGCAGTTGGCCTACCACATTCGCCACGTGTCCGCTGATGCCGGTATCCACTTCGTCAAAAATGAGCGTCGGCGTTTTTTCACATTCAGCGGTGGCAACATGAATGGCAAGGCTAATACGCGATAGCTCACCGCCAGAGGCGATTTTGCTGAGTGCATCGGGTTTTTGGCCAGGGTTTAAATGGGCATCAAAACGCACTCTTTCAAGTCCTTGAGCAGAAGGTGTGTCTTGCTCGATCAATTGCACAATAAACTCGGCTTTAGGCATACCAAGTTGCTTGATGAAATCAGAAATTTTTTGACTCAGAGTTTTTGCTGATTTTTCTCGTGCCTGGCTGAGTTTTTTCGCGTGGTCTAAATAGGTTTTTTCGGCTTTTTGGATGTCAGCTTCGAGCGCATTTAGATGTTCGTCGCTGTGGTCAATTTCACTGATCGAAGTCTCGATGGATTCACGCAAAGCCAGCAGTTGATCGGGTGTGGTACGGTGCTTGCGTGAAAGTTCGTGAAGCTTGCTTAAGGTTTCTTCGATGTCGGCTAATCGTGCGGGGTCGTTGTCAAAGCGCTCGATCGCGTGTTCGATATCACGTGCCACTTCTTCAGCTTGGATCAACGCTTGATTAAGGCTGTCAGCCCATTCATTTTTTTGGGGCAAAGCGAGTTTGTTGATGTGTTGTAAAGCGGCGCTAAGTTGGTCGCAGGCACCATCATCGTCTCGCAAAATGGAAAAAGCGGCTTGCCCTTCGCTTAACAGCTCATCGGCATTTGATAAGCCTTTTTGTTCTTCGTCGATTGACTGAATGTATTCGGGTTCTAAATTCAGGTCTTTAAGCTCGTCAAATTGAAAACGTAAAAATTCTAGCTGCTGTGCGCCGGCTTTGGATTTTGCCAATAATTCATCACGCTGTTTTTTTAAGGCCTGCCAATGCGAGAACGTTTGCTGTGTTTGTTTGAGTAATTCGAGTGATTGCCCGTAGGCATCGAGCAAATGCTGCTGGTGCTTTTCGTTTAAAAGTTGTTGACCTTCATGTTGGCCGTGCACGCTGATTAAAAATTTACTCAGGGCTTTTAAATCATTCAAGGTGCAGGCATGACCGTTAATATACGCTTTGGATCGCCCGTCTTCTGAGAGCACGCGTCGTAGTTGGCATTGTTCATCTTCGTAAAAGTCGTGTGCTTGCAGCCAGGTTTTCGCTTGATCAAGATCACGCAAATCAAATTCAGCGCACACACTGCCCTTGTCGTGCCCGTGTTTTACGAGTCCTGATGGTGCTCGCTCACCGGCGAGTAATTTCAAGGCGTTAATGATGATGGATTTACCCGCACCGGTTTCGCCGGTGATGACGGTTAGGCCCTGAGAGACATCAAGATCTAGGTGGTCGGTAATGGCAATGTGTTTGAGTTGTAAGTGCGTGAGCATGGGTTCACTCTTTTAAAACGGTGGTTAACAGTTTGGCTGCAACATCCACCAGCGATATGCCAGGATCATACGCCATTCGTTGTGGCCCGACAATGTCACCGCCAAGGTAATAAGGTGAAGCTACGGCGCGCCAATCTATCAAGCACGTCATGCCCGGATTCGCGACTTGCTGAATCGACGAAATCGTGTTCATTAAACTTGCAATTTATGAGTGATTTGACATGATTGTACTCATCCTAACGTTAAATGCTAAGAAAAATCGTGCCAAAAACATTCAACAACGTCGGTCTTTTTGGCCGAGTTCGTCGCTCTGAGACAAAGGAGACCTTTAAGCAAGTTGCAGGCTTATTGAGCAATATGGGCTTGTCGTATTGTCTAGACAAGGCTTTGCTCGAGCAAGTGGATTTCACGCCTATGGCGGCCGCTAGCCAAGCTGATATGGCCAAGTCTGTCGATTTGGCTATTGTCGTGGGCGGTGACGGTAGCCTGCTTCGTGCAACTAAAGCGGTGGTTGATCACGATGTGCCCCTCATTGGTATTAACCGCGGGCGCTTTGGTTTTTTGGCGGATATTGCGCCGGATAAAGTGGCCGAAATTCTGCCGGCCATGCTCGAGGGGCATTACCAAGAAGAATCGCGTTTTTTGTTGGAGCTTGAATTGCCCGGCGATCAATCAAAACAGCATGCGCTCAATGATATCGTCTTGATGTCGGGCGATACCGCCCACATGACGGAGTTTGAAGTTTACGTCGACGGTGTTTTCATGTGTTCAGAGCATTCTGATGGCATGATCGTCGCAACCCCCACGGGCTCAACGGCCTACGCCTTATCCGGCGGTGGGCCCATCATTCACCCTGCCTCGAATGCCGTGGTGCTTGTGCCGATGTTTTCACATACCTTGAATAGTCGCCCTGTTGTCTTGAGTGCCGACAGTGAGGTGAGGTTCAAGGTGGGCAGCGGTATCGATGCCAAGCCTTGCGTGAGCTGTGACGGTGAGCGTGTGGCAAGCTTGAGCGCGGGTGAGACGATCATCATCCGCCGAAAAAGCCAAAAAGTTAGGTTGTTGCACCCGCAAGGCTATGAATATTTCAACAATCTCGGTAAAAAATTAAACTGGGGTCGGCGATTAATTGACACGCCCTAGGCTTGAAATCTCGTCAAATGCCCCCACCTATGAAAAATAGAGTCATTATTTGAGGAAAGCATACGATGAAAAACGATAAACACACTCATGATCATGAAGACCTCACGGAAGAAGAGATAAATGCGCAAGACGACCAAATTGGTGAAGCGCTAGATGAGGCAGAAGATACGCTCGAAGAAACCCAGGGTGAAGAAGCCAAGCTTCGCGATCAGTTGATTCGCCTGCACGCCCAGATGGAAAACATTAAAATGCGCGCCAAACGCGATGTGGAGTCTGCGCATAAGTTTGCCAGTGAAAAACTACTCAAAGAACTGTTACCTATTTTGGATAGCTTGGAGCATGCTTTGGCCGTCAGCCAAGACGCACATGAAAGTGTTTCGGCCATGATCGAGGGTTTGGAGCTAACACACAAAATGCTACTCGGCACGCTGGAAAAATTCGGTGTAAAAGTATTAAACCCTGTGGGTGAAATGTTTGACCCCAATCAGCATGAAGCCATGACCATGGTGCCCAGCCCAGAGCACCAGCCCAACACCGTGATTGATGTGGTCCAAAAAGGCTACAGCTTGCATGATCGTGTGGTGCGTCCAGCCCGCGTGGTGGTGTCAAAGTCTGCTTGATCAGCGAGCACCGGTTTTTTTAGCCTTGGCGGCTTTCCTCTTTTTCATGCCCGCAGAGCCCCCTCGCCCAATCACGGCGAGCGGGTGTGGGCCGCTAAGATTTTTTAATTGTTCGGCCGTGTTATTTTTTTGAACAAAACTCATTTCGGCCTTGAAATCAAAAAACCTGCCCCCATATCTGTAAACAAGACAACAATTAACCTTTTCTTAGGAGAAATAGCATGGCTGTTATTGGTATTGACTTAGGCACCACGAATTCCTGTGTGGCGATTATGGAAGGCAAAGACCTTAAAGTGATTGAAAACGCGGAAGGTCGTCGTACGACCCCGTCGATCATTGCCTACACAGATGATGGTGAAACATTGGTCGGCGAACCGGCGAAACGCCAGGCGGTGACCAACCCCACAAACACATTATACGCGATCAAGCGTTTGATCGGCCGTCGTTTTGAAGATTCCGTCGTTCAAAAAGACATCGACATGGTGCCGTATAAGATTGCAAAAGCAGACAATGGCGATGCTTGGGTGGAAGTGAAGGGCAAAAAGCAAGCGCCTCCTCAAATTTCAGCCGAAGTCTTAAAGAAAATGAAAAAGACAGCGGAAGATTATTTGGGCCATGAAGTGACAGAGGCGGTGATTACCGTGCCGGCCTACTTCAATGACTCTCAGCGCCAAGCCACGAAAGACGCGGGTAAAATCGCAGGCTTAGATGTAAAACGTATTATCAACGAACCCACCGCTGCAGCGCTAGCTTATGGCATGGATAAAAAGAAAGGCGATCAAACCATCGCGGTCTATGACTTGGGTGGCGGTACGTTTGACGTGTCGATCATTGAAATCGCTGAAGTGGATGGCGAGCACCAGTTTGAAGTGTTGGCCACTAACGGTGATACTTTCCTAGGCGGTGAAGATTTTGACGCGCGCTTGATCGACTACTTGATCGAAGAGTTCAAGAAAGACAGTGGTTTTGATTTGCGTAAAGATCCTTTGGCGCTTCAACGTTTGAAAGAAGCGGCCGAAAAAGCAAAAATTGAGCTTTCTTCTGCGCAGCAAACGGACGTGAACTTGCCGTACATCACAGCGGATGCCTCAGGCCCTAAACATTTAAATATCAAAGTCACTCGCGCTAAGCTTGAGTCTTTGGTTGAAGATTTAATCACGCGCACGATTGAACCATGCAAAGTGGCGTTGAAAGATGCCGGTTTAAGCATGTCTGACATTTCTGATGTGATTTTGGTCGGTGGCCAAACCCGTATGCCGAAAGTACAAGAAGCGGTGAAAGATTTTTTTGGTAAAGAAGCGCGCCGTGATGTGAACCCGGACGAAGCCGTGGCTATGGGTGCTGCGATTCAAGGGGGTGTCTTGTCAGGTGCGGTGAAAGACGTTTTATTGTTAGACGTCACACCGTTGTCATTGGGTATTGAAACCTTGGGCGGCGTGATGACACCACTCATCGAAAAAAACACAACGATTCCAACCAAAGCGCAACAAGTGTTTTCAACAGCAGAAGATAACCAAACCGCCGTGACCATTCATGTCTTGCAAGGTGAGCGCAAAATGGCAACGCAGAATAAATCACTGGGTCGTTTTGATTTAAGTGATATCCCACCAACTTCACGCGGCATGCCGCAAATCGAAGTGACCTTCGATATCGATGCGAATGGTATTTTGCACGTGTCGGCGAAAGACAAAGCCACAGGCAAAGAACAGAAGATCAAAATCCAAGCGTCTAGCGGTTTATCGGATGCTGAAATCGAAAAAATGGTGAAAGATGCCGAAGCGCATGCTGATGAAGATAAAAAGTTTGAAGACTTAATCAAGGCGCGCAACCAAGCGGACAACATGATCCATGCGGTTGAAAAATCGACGAAGGAGATGGGCGACAAGCTTGAAGCGTCTGAAAAAGAAAGCATTGATGCGGCGATTGCAGATTTGAAAGAAGCCTTAAAAGGCAACGACAAGGATGCGATCGAACAAAAAACGCATGCCTTAACGGAAGCTTCATCGAAAATGGCAGAAAAAATGTACGCACAACAAGGCGGCGCTGAAGGTCAAGCGCAGGGTGGCGAACAAGCCTCTGGTGATGAGACCAAAGACGACGCGGTGGATGCGGAGTTTGAAGAAGTCAAAGACGACGAGAAAAAAGACGAGAAGTAAACATCGTCACCATTGAATGTAGCAACCGTCTTTGCGAGGAGCGTAGCGACGCGGCAATCTCCAGGTTAATTTAAAAGATTGCCGCGCTTACTATCGTTCGCTCGCAATGACATTAAAATGTAGTCTGGGTTAACGAGTGCCGCGAAAGCGAAGGCGAACGATAACCCGGGTTTTAGGTTTCACACAGGAAAAACCATGTCTCAACGCGACTACTACGAAATTTTAGGCGTCAACAAAAACGCCAGCGAACAAGACATTAAAAAAGCGTATCGTCGCATGGCGATGAAATACCATCCCGATCGCAATGCACAAAACCCAGAAGCTGAAGCCAAGTTTAAAGAAGTCAAAGAAGCGTATGAGATTTTATCTGATGCGCAAAAGCGATCGGCCTACGATCAATTTGGTCATGCGGGTGTTAATGGTCAAAGTGCTGGTGGCGGTTACGGCGGTGGCGCGGGCGGCTTTAATTTTGGCGATATTTTTGAAGATATCTTCGGTGGTTTTGGCGGTGGCGGTGCTCGTGGTGGCAGAAGCCGCGCCCAACCGGGCGCTGATTTGCGCTACTCCTTAGAGATCACCTTAGATCAAGCGGTGCATGGTGATACCGTGCAAATCAAAGTACCCACCTATGTGGGCTGTGGCGATTGCGGCGGCAGCGGCGCGAAAAAAGGTTCCAAACCTGAAACGTGCCAAGACTGTCATGGCACAGGCCATATTCAAATGCAGCAAGGTTTTTTAGCGGTTCAACAAATCTGCCCGACCTGTCGTGGCGCAGGTCAAACGATAAAAGACCCGTGCACCAGTTGCCATGGTCAAGGCCGTGTGCGCAAAGAAAAAACCTTATCGGTCAAAATCCCAGCCGGTATGGACAATGGCGATCGCATTCGTTTATCCGGTGAAGGTGAAGCGGGTTTAAACGGCGGACCGACGGGCGATCTTTACGTTGAAACCTATGTAAAAAAACATGATGTGTTTGAGCGTGACGGTAATCACTTGTATTGCGATGTGCCGATCAGTTTCAAAATGGCCGTGCTCGGTGGTGAGATTGAAGTGCCAACCTTAGAAGGCCGTGTTAAACTTAAAGTGCCTGCCGGCACACAGTCTGGCAAGCTTTTTCGCTTGCGTGGTAAAGGGGTAAAATCGGTGCGTTCCTATTCGGTGGGTGACTTGATGTGCCGAGTGATGGTCGAAACGCCGGTGAACTTAACGGCAGAACAAAAAGCCTTGCTAGAACAACTCGACGAAAGCTTCGCCAAAGGTGGTGATAAACACAATCCGTATGCGCAAGGCTGGTTTAAAAAAGTGAAACGATTTTTTGAAGGAAAACAATGATGGAAAAATTTCCTATGACCGTTGACGGTCACAAGGCGCTAGAAATTGAATTGAAACAATTAAAGTCGGTGGAGCGCCCTAAAGTGGTCGCAGCCATTGCCGAAGCCCGCGCACACGGCGATTTAAAAGAAAACGCGGAATACCACGCGGCACGTGAGCGTCAAGGTTTTTTGGAAGGCCGTATTGCAGACATCGAAGCCAAGCTTTCTCGCGCCCAAGTCATTGATATCAGTACGTTGCCGAAAGTCGGTAAAGTCGTGTTTGGCGTGACCGTGGAAATCATGGACTGCAACACCGAAGTGACCAAGGTGTATCAAATTGTCGGCGAAGACGAAGCCGATATTGAAAAAGCTAAAGTTTCTTACAAAGCCCCGATTGCTCGCGCTTTGATTGGTAAAGAAAAAGGCGATGTGGTGGAGTTTAAAGCGCCTGGCGGCGTGATCGAATACGAAATCGTTTCGGTAAGTTATTTGTTGTAATTGGCTGACGAAATCGTCGTCATTGCGAGCGAACCTTGGTGAGCGCGGCAATCTTAGCATTTAATGCCACAAGATTGCCGCGTCGCTTTGCTCCTCGCAATGACGGCTGTTGCGTGCAATGCTTACACTGCAAAAAACAAGGATCCGCATGACACAGAAAAAGCTCACCATCCTTCTGCCGAATTACAAAACCCCAAAGCTTGTCAAACTTTGCCTGCACCTGTTAAAAAAATACACGGACATGAGCCAAGTGCATGTCATCGTGATCGACAACGATTCTCAAGATGAATCCTTAGACTATTTGCGTGGGCTGGATTGGATCGAGCTCATCGAGCGAAAATCTCAGCCTAATGAGGCAGGCGAGCTTTCGCATCGACGCGCATTGGACTTGGGTCTTGAACGCGTGCGCACGCCCTATTTTATTTCCATCCATACCGATACTTTAATAACGCATCCCGATTGGTTGTCGGTTTTACTTAATGAAGTTGAAGGCAAGCCCGGTGTTGGGGGCGTGGGTTCTTGGAAGCTTGAGGCCAAGCCTGCTTGGAAAAATGCCTTGAAAACACTCGAAGGGGCGGTGCAGCAACTGTTTTCGCGCATCAGCGGCAAGCAGCATCGCATTGTGGGCAAAGATGGCAATTATTATTTCTTGCGCAGCCACTGTGCATTGTATCGTAAAGACTTGTTTGACCAACTCAATTTGCGCTTTAGCGATGGCGATGAATGTGCGGGCAAATTGGTGCATAAAGCCTTGGTGGATGCCGGCTTTAAGATGGTGTTTTTGCCCTCAGACTACTTGGGCCGTTACATGGATCACTTAAATCATGCGACCTTGATTTTAAACCCCGAACGCGAGGGCTTAAAAACCGCCAGCGCCAAGGATTACCGAAAAATGCAGCGAAAACTCAAAGCACTCCAGGCCGATGCCATTTTGGCGGATAACAGCCTCGACTAATCATTTTTTGCCCGCTTGGCTTGTACCCGGCTGCTCAATTTGGTAAAATTTCGGCCAACATAATAAGAAGAAAATTCTTGAGCGAGATGATGAATTCAGAACTTATCAAAATCCTTTATAAAAGTTTTAATGGTGTTTTTCATTGGTCTGTCTCAGATAATGAATCATCAGCTGAGACAGGGTCGGGTGGTCAGCGTAGAGACTTTCCCGCGAGTATAAAGTTTGAGTCTATAGAAACATTAAAACCGTGGTTACTCGAGCAGGCCGATCCGAAATTGACGGCCCAAGAAGCCCTAGCACAAGCATTTATCGCATACGCTAAACTTTACTTGGAACATGTTACAAGTGTCGATGGTGATATCGTCCTCGAGGTGGAAGCTTACTACAACGCTCTTGCAGAGTTGCTGAAAACCCCTGGCTTTGTAGCGTGTTTATTTAAAGCAAAGCTGGCAGTGCAGGAGCATGGTTTCAAGTTACATTGTTCTGACCCTTCTCCTAAGGTAAGTGGCGCAGGTGAAGACTCTCGCCGTGTTGCTGTGCAGCCGAAAGCATTTTTCGATGTCGTTGACACGTTTTGCAACAATAGTTTGCTTACTGGCGGTACAAAAAAGAAAGCAAAAGCTGCATATGATCGTGAAAAGGAAGCGCTGCTTCGGCGTATAAATGCTCCTCTTACGCTTCCAAAAAGCTTAGCTAATTTTGAAAAGAAAATGCAGTCTGCGTCTGGGCGTAAGGTCTATGATCAAGTTTTTGTGATCTATTGTTTATATTCAAGGCTGTCTGATCAGCACGCGGCTTTCAAGCGTTTATGTGCAGACTCAGACTTTCATGAGCATTTAAGCGGCATGACCCAGGCTGAATTATCGGCGTTTTATGATTTTATTCGCTCTAAAGATTCTCGTGTTTGCGAACACCGCAATTGTGCCTCGCGATTTTTTTCTGAACTTGAAGATTATCAAGGCCGCACAGCCACTTGGTTGGCGTTATCGCAAGCTGTGGGTGTGGCTTCAGCGCTTTGTGAGCTAGGCAAACAAACTGAGCTTTGTAACCTTGAGAAAAATGGTTGGCCGGGCGCCGATAATCCAAGGCTTTGTGCGCAGATACTCGGACGATTAAAGACAGTGCTTGAGAATCATCGCGCTAACCCAAAGCAGCTTTACCATGAGGTCAGTCGTTTTTTAAGTGGACGCGATGTGAAGGCAGCGCAATATCGGGCTGGTTTCAGCGGTCCCCCAAGACGACTGACTCACGTTGATAAAGCCATGATTCAAACTGCTTGCCGAGCGATTTTACTCGCCCCTTTGCGGGGAGGACAAGCTTCAGTTTTTCCGGACAAACGCCAACAGGCGCACATTGCCAGGTTGATCGACAAGGGCACCTTTAAAACGCCGAACCCTGGCGCATCACCTTCATCACACCATGTGAAAGCTGCGCAACAGTCCCAATCTCAATCTCGGGCAGTAGCTCGCGAATCACACGACGACGGCAGCTTTGGGTACAATGATTCGTTTAAGCTGTGGTGATCTAGGTTTTTTGCAGGATACTGACTGCGAGACAAGGCATGATAATGAGGGTATGGTATAACCTCTTGTTTCTATGGCCCTAAATAAACCATAAATTTGTTTACTTTTTGACCCAGTTTGGGGTAAAATACCCCCAATAAAAACAATAATAGGAGAGTTCTCTTATGCCACGCAGTAAAACATCAGCACAAGCACAACCCTTAGGTCAATTGGGGGCAACATTTCTTAACCAAGCTCCCCAAGTGTTAAAAAAGGCGCTTTTTAACTATGTTATTGATAATCAATCTCGGGGTTTGAGCCGTCAAGAGGTCGAAGATAGTCTTGTTCTGTTTGAAGACAGAAATAGAATTATTGTAAAGTTCACTTCAATAGAGATCTTAAAAAAGCTAGAAGAAAACGGGATAAGAGTAGAAACTTCTAATAAGGATACCTCAGTCCATAGAATTGTGTTAACGAGCCATGAAGAGGTAAGCTGTTTGGTCGCTGCTTTTGGCTTTAAAATGACTGTCAAAGAGAATGAGCTTAAAACAACAGATGGTGAAAGTTGTGCTTATGTCACGCCCAATAGGAAAATGCTAGCTCAAACGGTGGCTTCAATAGCTGCTCGTCGCGCTTCTTCTGTGTCGCCGACTTCTACGGGTTCGGCTAATTCAGCACCAAGCTCACCTCCTGCCACATCTGCCGCACCCCCTTCGCTAGCTTCTGAAACAAGCTTAGCTGAATATATTAGCAGACAACTTACCAGCCAACTTTCTCGCTTTTCACCAGCAATCCCCAAGGTAACTGTTCAAAAAGCAGGAGAAAAAGGCTTTGTCGCTAAAATAGCAGGATACCGTTTTGTGGGTGGGGATCAAAAGAAATCTAAAGAATCCCTCGAATTTAATGGAGAAAGACACTTTAATGGTATCGTTGCATATGGTCTTCAAGTGCTAACTGAAAATGAGGGGTGTATATTTGATGCAGTCAAAGCTGAGGCTGGCCCTCTAAATATTAAGTTTGAGTTAAAGGATCGGGTTCTGGAGTTTAGAGGAGAGGGTGGTTCTACGCTTGGGTCAGTTAAGCTTGAGGGATCTCAAAGCGATGTGTTAAAGGCGGCGCGCGCTATTTTGAAGCAAAATTCACCGAGGGTAGCGCAAACCCATGCAGCTAGAGAGGGTGCGGATCCTGCTCCTGCTTCAGCAGCTGGAAAGCCTGGCTCTCCTCAAAATGCAGGTTCAACACAAGCAGGGCAACGTGCTGTCAATGCACGCCCTCGTTATGATAGAGACACTCAGCTAAAAGACACTTCGGATCTCCTTGTTATAATGCGAGACGATATTTTTAATGGTCGGTTTGATCGAGCAGGAAGAAAACCATGTCGTCGTATTGTGCCAAAGCATGTACAAGAAATGCGTGATCAATTTACAAAGGCTGGTCTTGCCGCTGGTACTACGGTGCTTGGATCTTTGGGAGAAGACCAGCAAAGCAACATCGTTGCTTTTATTTTGGCAAGCGTCAAGCATGCGATAGGGGAAGATGGACTGAAGAAAAAGCCGCGTTTCCGTGATGAGAAAGTTCACAAATTCTATAATGAACTTAGGGAAGCTGGAAATTTTGTTCAAGATGTGTTGTCACAACCGCAGACACCTACTCGATAAACACCAGGGCCTTCGGGCCCTTTTTTATGTCAGGTCATTCCTATTCAGTCTGACGCACGTTATCATACCCGCTGTTGATGTACGCAAGGAAACGGCTCATGCAAACCCGCACCATCCCCTATCAAGACGGCGATCAAACTTGCCAAGGGTATTTCGCTTTTGATGAAACCCGCGGCGACAATCAGCCGACGATTTTAGTGTTTCATGCGTTTGAAGGTTTGGACGATTTCACCAAAAGTTATGCGGCCGATTTAGTGAACGCAGGTTTTGCGGTGTTTTGTGTGGATATGTATGGCGATGGACAAGTCTCCAAAGATTTTGATACCTGTGTCGGCTATTTTAAAACTTTTTTCGGTGATCGTCTGCTCACACAGCAGCGCGCCTTAGCCGGGCTTGAAGCGGCGCGTGCGCAAGCCGAAGTCGATGCCGATAAAATCGCCGCCATGGGTTTTTGCTTTGGCGGTATGTGTGCCTTGGATTTGGCACGTGCTGGCGCAGATATTCAAGGTGTTGCTGCCTTGCACAGTTTATTGGCAGCACCTAAGGGTATCAAGCTTGGCCGGTTCAAAGCCAAGGCCTTAATTTTGCACGGTTTTGAAGACCCGCAAGTTCCGCCCGATCAATTGCATGTGATCGCCGATGAATTGAATGCGCAAGCTGTCGATTGGCGGTTTGTGTTTTTCAGTCATACCAAGCACGCCTACACGGACCCAGAAGCGGCCAAGTTAGGCCCTGCCGAAATGGGCCGTGAGTATAATGCCGATTCAGCGCGCCGTGCGTTTCGCTATGCTTGCGATTTTTTTAACGAGACATTGTGAGCCCACGTTTTTTTTACACCGCCCTTTTGGCACTCGCCGTGATTTTTTGGGGCGGTGCGTTCGTGGGTATTCGTGTGGCTGTGCTCAACGGTTTTGACCCGGGTGCGCTGGCGTTAGCGCGATACGGTTTGGCCGCATTGATCATGCTGCCTTTTTTACGTCGGCGATTAAAGCCAGTCGCGCCAGTGTCGTTGCGGGCATGGCCTTTGATTATTCTCACAGCGTTGTGCGGTGTGGGTATTTACGGCGTGTGTTTGAATCGCGGTGAGACTCATGTGGGCGCAGGTATTGCTTCGTTTATCATCAGCCAAGAATCCGTGGTCATGGTGGTTTTAGGTTTTTTTCTGTTGCAAGAGAAAACCTCGCCCTTGTCGATTGTCGGCATCATTATCGGTCTTGTGGGTGTCGCCTTAATTTGTTTTAGCCAGCGTCATCAAGCCCACGGTCTTGTCGGCATTGCCTGGGTGTTTGCCGGCGCTGTGTTCGCCTCGTTTTATAATGTCATGATCAAGCGCGTGGTCCCGCGCGTGGGGGCGATGCAGTTTACGTTTTATGCGCTCTTAGCCAGCACGGTGTTTTTAGCGGTTTTTTATGTCCCGGATTTATTGCGCACAGTGCAGCATGTCAACGCGAAAGGCTGGGTGGCGATGTTGTATCTCGCCATTTTTCCAGGCATCGTCAGTTATTCCTTGATGAGCATCGCAGGTCCGAAGTTGCCCGTTAGTCACATCGGTGCGATGTTGTTTTTAAATCCTGTCATTGCCACCCTGCTGGGTTGGTGGGTGCTGGGCGAAGTGCCCAATACACAGGCGCTGGCTGGCGGCGTGTTGGCTTTGTTCAGTGCAGTGTGGATACAGTTTGTGGCCTTGTGAAACTAGGTCACGATTCTTGCGTAGTCTGGGTTGAGGAGCGGCAGCGCGGATAACTCGGGGAAATAAAAACCCGGATTATCACGCCTTCGGCGTTCAATATACAGGCTACATTTTATGGTTGATGTCATTGCGAGCGAACGTCGGTGAGCGCGGCAATCTTTTGAATTAAGCTGGAGATTGCCGCGTCGCTACGCTCCTCGCAAAGACGGTTGCTACATTCACCAAGCAACACAGAACAAAAGTAGCTTGGGTTGACGAGCGTAGCGAGGATAACCCGGGTTTTACTTCCCGCTTTTGTTTATCGCCTTCTTTGCGTATGATGCCTCCATGAAAACCCATGATGCCCGACAAGAACCGACCACGCTGCGCGTCAAGCTCGCACTGTGTGTCACTATTGTGTTATGGGCTTCGGCCTTCGTGGGGATTCGTGCGGCTTTGCACGGCGGTTACCACCCACAAAGTTTGGCCTTGCTTCGCTATATTGTTGGCTCTTTGGTCACAGTGCCCTTTTATTTTAAGTTACCTACACGCACAGCCATTGCAGCAAAAGATTTGCCAGCCTTACTGTTTTTGGGCTTGCTCGGTTTTACTTTTTATAACTTGTGTTTAAATGCGGGGGAGATCACGGTCTCAGCCGGTATTTCTGCGTTTATGGTGGGCCTTGTGCCACTCATTTCTTTGATCATTGCCTTTGTGTTTCTAAAAGAGCGCTTAAAACGCGCAGCGTTTATGGGTGTGGCGATCAGCCTTGTGGGCTTGCTGAGCATGGCCATGGCCGAACATCATGCGCATGCGAACGTGCGTGGAATCGTGTTGCTCTTTGGTGCTGCTATGAGCATGGCGCTGTATTCAACGCTACAAAAACCGGTGTTAAAGCGCATTCACGGTTTGCAGTTTGTGTGCTTGGCCATGTGGTTGGGTACCTTGCCCTTGCTGTGTTTTCTACCGATCACTTGGCATGACGTGTCACATGTTCCCTTAAGCGCGACTTTGTGGGTCGTCTATCTCGGGATTTTTCCAGGCGTGGTGTCCTATGCGTTGTGGAGCTATGTGCTCATGCATTTACCGGCGTGTAAGACGGTGATGGCGATGTACGCCATGCCAATTGTCGCGACGTTTTTAGGCTGGGTGTTGCTGGGCGAATTGCCGCCAGTGATGGCCTTAGTCGGCGGTGTTTTAGCTGTGCTGGGTGCCTTTCTCGCTCGCCGCTAAACAGCGCTCTGTTAAACGCTATAGGGTTTAATCAAGATCTAACAGCTCGGCCACTGGAACTTCTGTGTAAAGGGTGAGTTTAACGCTGTGCTAGCAGGTAAAATTCTCGCGACTTATCCCGTGAAGCTTTAGGCTTTCGGATGGTGACGCGTTTGAAACGCTCGCGGCAGGTTTGAATGTACTGGTCGATTTCCGTGCCTTGGAAGAGCTTAATCAGAAACTGCCCTTTGTCACTCAACACATCTTCAGCAAAAGCGAGTGCAAGCTCGGCCAAATGCATGGAGCGCGGCTGGTCAATGCCTTTATGGCCGCTGAAGTTCGGCGCCATGTCCGACATCACCAGATCAATCGGCTCGTGACCCACCGCCGCCATGAGTTGCTTTAAGGTTGCCTCATCACGAAAATCACCCTGAATAAATTCAACGCCCGCAATGGTATCCATGGGCAAAAGATCAATCGCCACAATGTGGCCCGTGCCATTGAGGCAATGCGCGGCGTACTGCGACCAGCCGCCGGGTGCGGCGCCTAAATCCACGATACGCATGCCAGGCTTAATGACCTTGTCTTTGAGCTGCACTTCTTTGAGTTTGAACACAGCGCGCGAACGCCAGCCTTCTTTCTGGGCTTGGATGACGTAAGGGTCGTTGATATGTTTCTGTATCCAGGATTTATTCGTTTTATTCATGTTAAGTCAGCAAGTTCATGGTTAGGGAGCGTTCAAATATAACAAAAACGTTGGGGTGTGTCCTCTGATGAAGTGGGCTTGTAGGGTTTTTGTGGCCCCGGAGTTTCTGGCACGGCTGTCCCATTAAAACAGGAAACGTCCATTTTTGGTCGATCTTGAACGCAAATTTTCTTCAACGTGCTCATGTACTTGCGTGTACACCGCGCTGTTTCATCAAATTTGCGTTCAACCTCCCCTCAAAACTGAACGTTTGTAGTCAATTTAAGCAGAATACGTTTAATGGGACAACCGTGGAGTTTCTGGATAGCTGTTTCTAATCAAGGATAAATCGATTAGAATGAGCCCAACCAGGAGAGAGAAGATGTTAGCGAAAGAAAAAAAACGTGAATTAGCCGCCAAAGCTCATAGCCTAAATCCGGTTGTGATGACAGGCGCCAAAGGTATCACTGAGAATTTGGTGCAAGAAATGCATGCCGCCCTTGAGGCTCACGAGCTGATCAAAGTGCGCGTGAATGCCGCCGATCGAGATGATCGTCAAGCCATGGTCGATGAGCTTGCCAATCTTACGCAAGCCGAGCACATCAAAACCATCGGTCATGTCGCCATTTTTTATCGCAAGCGTCGTGACTAAGTACCAGCCTACTGTCAATAAAAAAGAATAATAACCATGCCAAGTCATAACGATAGAGCCCAGCTCACTGAGTTACCCGCTGACATTGTTCAACAGATTGCGCTGTTTCTAGATCCGAGTTCGATTTTTCAAATGACCTTGGTGAGCCACTCTTTATTGCACGTGCTTAGCGAGCCAGGATTTCTCGTTGCTTTAATTAAAAATCACTCGGGTTTTGTAGAAGAAAGACCCGGCGAGCCTCTAAAGTTTTCTGATTATAGCCATCGCGTGCTTTATGATGATTGCGGTAGCGACCGCATGGCTAACTTATTTTTTGCAGTTCGTTACCTAACACTTAAAGAAATCGAAGCTTTAGATGTTAGCCAGCAAGAGTTGTGGAGCGTTGATCACAAAGGTGAATCTTTATTAAGTGTCGCTAGAGCTCGAAATGATCAAACAATCGTTGAGTACTTATGGCAGTGTTATAAGGCCCCAAAAGCCGTGTCAAACAAGGTTAAACAAGTTGCACTGCATCAAACTCTTGACCCAAAGCTCTTCCCAAACACAATCGATAATACAAGCGATCATTTTTTTCGTGCTGCGGTTTATGAGCGTAATGTTGCGGCTATTTTACAGTGGTTTGTTTTGGAAAAAGCACACCCCCATACGTCTGGTGCTTTTTACGACAAATTATTTGCGGCTTTTCCTGGCTTTCTAAATCGGACGGCTTCTCATTTGTTGAGTGTTAATCCTTTGTTGTACTTGTTTAAAGATCAAAAGTGGTGTGGTAAAGCGGTTGAGCATGAGCTTGCATTGTGTGTGTTGCTGCGAAAGCAGCCTGAGCTTTCTCGGCTCAGATTGGGCACCAGCGACTTGATGGCGTGTGCGCACCTTGCAGCCTGGTGTGGTAATGAGCTTGCTTTGGGTTGGTTCCTAGATAACATGCAGGCTGGAACGATAAGAAAAATCGTTGCGAGCGAGCTTATTTGTGCGCAGCCCACCAGTCGTGAGTGTGCCGTTGTCTTGCTTCGCCAGGGTGCCGATATAAACGCTCAAAATGCAGAGTCTGAAACGGCATTACTTCACGCGATCAAAACCAACCAAGCTGCCCTTGTGCGCTACTTACTGGAACAAGGCGCCTGCGCTAGTAAGCCTTTGGGGAATCCTGCTAAGTTACCACTGCACTGGGCGATTGATGAGCTTCAATGTGATGCTTTACGGGCTTTGCTCGATACGGGCGTTACAGTGAGCGACGCTGATGCAGTGCGCTTTATTCAACGACTAACACGGTGCGAAAGCGAAGAAAAAAGTCGCGTTCGCTATGTGGTCCCCATTTTGATACATCTTCTTGGTTTGAGCAGTCGAAGGGATCTTTCTCAAGAAGCATTGTATTCACGTTTGCGAGAAACCCTGAAAACTCATTGGCCTGAAAATGCGCACAGTGCTTGGAATCAAGTGAGCGTATTTAACTTTGCCGCTTCAACGAATGATGCTGGCCTGTTGCGCTTGGTTGTCACGCCAGGGTTGTCTAAAACACTAGAAAGCACTAACCCCACAGGTTTGTGCCATGCGGCTGAGTGCGGTTCGACAGAGGCGATTAAGTTGCTACACGAATTAGGTCATGATGTGAATGCGGTTAGTCCAGCAGATAAGCGGCAGCGCAGCCCCATCGTCTTCGCGATTAATGGCGGCACTGCGCGAACATGGAGCCCTGATCGCTATGCGCCCGTAATTAAATTGCTCGCTAGCTTGGGCGGCGATCCTTATCAACGAAATAGCCGAGGCGAAACACCACTGAGTCTTGCGTATAAAACCAGTCCGGTCGGTTTAGTTCAGGCGCTGCTTGAAGCTTTGCAGAAATGTGAGCCAAGCCCTGGTGATGCGCTGGCTGAAATTGAACGTGTGTATCGAGAGTACACAACAACACGAGTGGGTAACCAACGGGCTTTGCAAGCGGTGATATCAGCCTTAACACCGCCTGAGGCGGGTGCTGGGGCGAAGCGTAGCGGCAGTGCGGCAGGTCTTGCTAGTCCTGCGCCGACGAGGGTGGCCTCCTCACTCTTTCATCATTCGCAAGCTTCAGCAAGTTCGAGCCAGAGCTTGCCTAGCACGCTAAGGCAGTAGGTTTTGCCTAAAAAAAGCGCAGATTAAAGCATTGGGAAACACTGTTAATTCACCCCTATGTTGGTATGATAGGAGGCTAATTTTTTTGTCCGATGTAAGAGGAGCCGGCTTTGAATAAGGATCTAATAAAAAATATCGTATTGTGGTTGATTTTGGTGCTCGCTGCGATTGCTATATTTAATACTTTTGGGCCGAAGAAAAAACCGGGCGATGAATACAGCTATACGCAATTCTTGTCACAAGTGCACGCCGGTGAAGTCAAAACCGCGGTAGTCGACGATGATAAAATCAATGGTGTGACCAAAGACGGCAAAGAGTATGTGACGTATATCCCAATGAAAGATCCTTCGCTTCTGAAAGAAATGGTCGGCGAAAAAGTCCAAGTCAGCGGCAAGCCACCAGAAGAGCGCGGTTTCTTGTCGCAGTTTTTCTTCTCTTGGGGTCCTGTGATTCTTATCATCGTGTTTTGGTTGTACATCATGCGCCAGCAGATGGGTGGCGGCAAAGGTGGCGCGTTCTCATTCGGCCGTAGCCGCGCGCGCTTGTTGGGTGACGATCAAGTCAAGATCACGTTTAAAGATGTGGCCGGTTGCGATGAGGCCAAAGAAGAAGTCAGCGAAGTGGTCGACTTCTTGAGAGAGCCCGGCAAGTTTCAACAACTCGGCGGTCGTATTCCGCGTGGTCTATTATTGGTAGGCCCTCCCGGTACCGGTAAAACCTTGTTGGCCAAGGCGGTGGCCGGCGAAGCCAAAGTGCCCTTCTTTTCGATTTCAGGCTCAGACTTTGTGGAAATGTTTGTGGGTGTGGGTGCATCACGTGTGCGTGATATGTTCGAGCAAGCGAAAAAACAAGCGCCTTGCATTATTTTTATCGATGAAATTGATGCTGTGGGTCGTCATCGAGGTGCCGGTATGGGCGGCGGACATGATGAGCGCGAGCAAACCTTGAACCAGCTTTTGGTTGAGATGGATGGTTTTTCGGGCTCTGAAGGTGTGATCGTGATGGCAGCGACCAACCGACCAGACGTGTTAGACCCTGCACTCTTGCGCCCCGGTCGTTTCGATCGGCAAGTCGTGGTGGCCTTGCCTGATGTGAGAGGCCGCGAACAAATTTTAAAAGTTCACATGAAAAAGGTGAAAGTGGACAACGACATAAAACCAAAAGTCATTGCACGCGGCACGCCAGGTTTTTCGGGTGCTGATTTGGCAAACTTAATTAATGAAGCGGCTTTGTTCGCAGCGCGTTCGAATAAAAAAGCGGTCAGTATGGTTGAGCTTGAAAAGGCGAAAGATAAAATTCTCATGGGTTCTGAGCGCACATCGATGGTGATGAGCGAAGAAGAGAAAAACCTCACGGCGTATCATGAAGCGGGTCACGCGATTGTCGGATTGTCTGTGCCGGATCATGATCCTGTGTACAAAGTCACCATCATTCCTCGCGGTCGTGCTTTGGGCGTGACTATGTTCTTACCCGAGCAAGATCGCTACAGTTATTCCTTGTCGCGTTTGAAGAGCTCCTTGTGTTCATTATACGGCGGCCGTGTTGCTGAAGAACTCATTTTTGGTAAAGACAAAGTGACAACAGGGGCGTCGAATGATCTTCAACGCGCCACGGAAATCGCACGCAATATGGTCACCAAATGGGGTCTGACGGACAAGCTGGGCCCGATGGTGTACGAAGAAGATGGGCAAGAGGTTTTCTTGGGCCACTCAATGACACAAAAAACACGTCAAAACTCTGAGTTTATCGAAAAGCAAATCGATGAAGAGGTTCGCACCATCGTCGACGAGAATTACACTCGTGCAACAAAAGTCCTTCAAGAGAAAGAAGATGTTTTGCATGCGATGGCTGAAGCGCTCATTAAATATGAAACGATCGGCGAAGTTCAACTTAAACAGCTGATGAATCGCGAAACGGTGACACCACCTGATGGCTGGGAAGAGATCAGCAAAGAAGACGAAAAAACCGAAAAAGCGTTTGAACGTGCGACGGATATTCAAGAAGCTTCAGACGAAACGCCGGCTGGAAAAACCAAAGATCAATAAAGGACGACATGATGTCGGCACGGAAGTATTTTGGCACAGACGGTATTCGCGGTCGCTTTGGTGACGCAAAAGTTAGCCCGGAGTTCGCTTTAAGGCTGGGTTTTGCGGCGGGTCGCGTGTTTGCTAAACGAGCGCACAGCACGGTCGTTATTGGTAAGGATACGCGTATTTCGGGTTATGTTTTTGAAGCCGCGTTAGAAGCTGGCTTTGCTTCTGCGGGTGTGAATGTTGAAATGTTAGGCCCCATGCCTACACCAGCGATTGCCTATCTTACGCGCACGTTTCGCGCCAGTGCAGGTATTGTGATCAGTGCTTCGCACAATCCCTATTACGATAACGGCATTAAGTTTTTTGGCCCTAACGGTAAAAAGATTTCCGATGAATTAGAGCTTGCGATTGAAGCCGAGCTTGATGAGCCAATGAGCGTGGTCGATTCAGATGCGCTAGGTAGAGTGCACCGTATCAATGATGCTAAAGGGCGCTATATCGAATTTTGTAAAAGTACGGCGCCGTTTCAGCTTTCTTTAAAAGGTTTGAAAATTGTGGTGGATTGCGGCCATGGCGCAACGTATCACATCGCACCCGATGTATTCACAGAATTGGGCGCTAAAGTCATCGCTATGGGTGTGAAACCGAATGGTTTGAATATCAATCATGAATGCGGCGCAACACATTTGGATGCATTGCAAGCGGCTGTATTAGCTGAAAAAGCGGATTTGGGCATTGCTTTTGATGGCGATGGTGACCGCGTGATGATGGTCGATCATACCGGTGAAATCGTTGATGGCGATGAGCTCTTATATATTATCGTTTCGCACGAAAGAGCCATGGGCCGTTTGAGCGGCGGTGTGGTCGGCACCTTGATGACAAATTTAGCCGTTGAGCAAGCGTTCCAAAAAGACGGTATCGAGTTTGTTCGCGCGAAAGTCGGTGATCGTTATGTATTGGCTGAGCTTGAACAACGCGGGTGGTTATTTGGTGGCGAAGGTTCGGGCCATATTGTGTGTTTAAATAAAACCACCACAGGCGACGGCATTGTTTCTGCGCTTCAAGTGTTGGCTGCGATGAAAGAGCAAGCGCAGCCTTTATATGATTTGCGAAAAAAAATCGATAAATGCCCGATGCGTATGATCAATGTGCGTGTTGCGAAGCTTAGCGATCCGCTGGCTGTGCCAGCCGTGCAAATTGCACTGGCGTCAGCCGAAGAGCGTTTGGGCGAACAAGGTCGCGTGTTATTGCGCGCCTCAGGCACGGAACCTGTGATTCGTGTGATGGTTGAGGCCAATACACAAGCGATGGTCGATAAAGAAGTTGAAGCCTTGGCCGCTGTGGTCAAAGAAGCGATGAGTTAAGAGGTGTTGTATGCCAGCGGCTAAAAAAACCGACACATTGGAAGCTTCCTTAAAAAAGCTTGAGAGTATTGTCGATAAGCTTGAAGGCGGTCAGCTGGATCTTGAAGCCTCGTTGGCTTTGTTTGAAGAAGGTGTGAGCTTGACAAAAACCTGCCAGAAAAAACTCGGTGATGCTGAGAAAAAAATTAAAATCTTGACCGACAAGCATGGTTTGGTCGATTTCGATGAGGATGAGTGATGGCCAAGATCAGCGCCTTTCTTTCAGCGTCTCAAATTCGCGTTAATGCCTTCCTAAAAACCGTTTTACCTCGGGGTGATAACCAACTTCACCAAGCCATGCGTTATGCCATCGGCAATGGGGGGAAGCGTATTCGGCCCGTGTTGATTTATGCGGCGGCAGACACGTTTGGTCAGCTAGCGCACCCCGGTTTGGATTATTTAGCTGCGGCCATTGAGTGTATGCACAGCTATTCTTTGGTGCACGACGATTTACCCGCGATGGATGACGATGAGCTTCGCCGCGGCATGCCCAGTTGTCATATTGAGTTTGATGAAGCCACCGCAATCTTGTGCGGTGATGCGCTACAGTGCTTTTCTTTTGAGTTATTGTCTAATTCGGAAATTCCCAGCGATCGCGTTGCCGACCTGGTTCGCTGCTTTGCGAGAAAATCCGGGTTTAATGGGATGGCGCTAGGCCAACATTATGATTTGGTGGGGCGCGCGAATACCGAGCGTGAGCTATTGGAAATGCACACCTTGAAAACGGGCCGCTTGATTGAAGCAGCCATTGAAATGCCTGCTATTCTACTCGATCAAATCAGTACTCATGATCATGCGGTCTTAAACCGATATGCGAAGCATTTGGGTTTGGCTTTTCAAATTTGCGACGATATTTTAGATTGCACGCAAAGCACAGAAACGTTGGGTAAGCCAGCGCAGTCAGATATGAGAAATGAAAAGCATACCTATGTGAGCTTTTACGGCTTAGACGAAGCGACCCGCATGCTCAACCACGAGGTGGGCCAGGCGAAAGAAGCAATCGCTTCGCTCTCTTCTGGTCCGGGTATGCTCAATGCCATCGCGGACTACTTCCTGCTGCGCACCGTTTAGGTGTTGTGTATTTTATCGCTGCTTTGTATTGTTTCGCGCGGGTAGTCTTGGCTGAGCGAAGCGATAACCCGGGTTGAAATCAACCTCAGATACACAAAGCAATACAAAAAAAGGTAATAACCGTCTTTGCGGTCCATAATATTTTGGTTTATGATGAGCCCTTTAAAACGCTTGGCCTGCGTGCATGGAATGCCTTTTTTAGCCAGCACGATTGATGTAAAAGGAAGTCATGAATACTCTCAGGCAGTGGATCAAAGTATTTTTTACCCACCCAATGATCCTGTATTTTTTTATCTTACCGGTGTACTTGCCGATCCGCATGCTCAGCGAGGACGTTTCGCGTTATCATCACATTATGCCTTCGGCTTTTATGCGCGTGGATTATTTTATCTACGTGTTTGCTCAGGTCGCGATATCAGGTTTGTTATTGGCACTCGGGTCACGCTGGGTTAATCGGATCGTATCTAAATCCGATGTCACATTTATTTCTGTTCAGCGCTCTGTGGCGATGCTTGTTTCTGTAGCGTTTATTTTTTCAACGTATTGCTTGTTGTCGCCTGTAAGCTATAACGAAATGTTTTTCGCCTCTGGACTGCATTATTTCTGTATTGCATTTTTTGCCAATCTCGTGATCTTGGAGACCAAGCACTACGTACTACCTGTGCGTTCAGAAAATTTAGCAAGGCTTATCAACAATACTGTATTTGGAATCAACTTAAACTTGCTCGGCATGGTTTCATTTATCATTATGAATGCATTTATGATCTTCGCGAGTATTCCTGTGTATGCGCATTTTTGTGTTTTATTAGAATGCGCTTTTTTTGCTTATTTGCTTTTGATCCGCCGCTACGGATTCTACCTTTTAAACTTGCTTCGTTCGCATAAGGCTATATTTTTTCGAAGTTTAGCCGGCTATGGTCTCATGTTATTGTTGGGTGTGTTGCTGTCATTTATAGCCTCGCTGAGTGTGTTTGTTATCTGTGTGTTTATTCCATTTATCTTGGGTTTTGCTTACTATCTCTTTAAGCATTTTGAGCGATCAAACATACAAGCTATTTTTACCGGAAACGTTGCCTATGGTGTTTTAGTCGTTTCGATTAGCACACCGATCATTATGTTACTGTTTGATAAAAGTGCTGCCTATACACAGCTATACTCACGTCTATCCACCTTCGAGCCTATGATCAGTGGTTTATTTGTCGTACTCATTCTTTGCTTGATTTTAAAAGGCATGATCACCAGTGAAACACGATCAACCTATCACTGTTTGTATCGTGGTGCGAGTATCGTCGTATTGTTGCCAATCATGGCTTGGTTGTTATTGCATCACGCCTCATGGCTTTGGATGTTGTGTTTATTTTTGGTGTACTCGAGTACAGAATCTTTCACGCAATACGGTGTACGAGAGATTATTTTAAAATCGAATACGGACTTTGAGGCGACCTTGCTGAACTACTACGCAAGAATGATTTGGCAAGGTTTTGTGCCTGCGGTTTATATTTTGGTTTTGGCTATTTTAAGCCGACTGTTTAGCTTGGGCGATGCCTTGTTTTTTGCTTTGAGCATAATGGCTATTTTTTCATTAGGCCTGACGTTTGTGGCGCGCCGGTTTTGGTAGCGTTATCGGCTAAACTAATAGACTGGCCACTTTTGGGTTATGCCCAAGCGCACCCAGAATCGTTGCCATGCGGTGTTCTTCATAGAGGCACAGTGGCAGATTAACGCCACAGGTCGCAAGATCGCTTGGGATGACAAGGTTAATGATCTTACCTATTTGATGATAGAAATGAGAAACAAAATCCATCGCAGCGTTAATATTTACGATGGGTATGGTATTGGGCACCGTTTTAACCAGTCGTTCGATGCCGGGCGCATTAAAGCCTACCGAGCTAAAGCCAGTTTCAGCCGTGATGAGTTTTGCAAACAGCCCACCTAACGAGTGGCCCGTTAAACAGAGCTGGTAGTTGAGTTCAGGCTTTTGGGCGAGTAAATGATAAAATAACGTCTCTGCCCAGTAATACGCATCGGGTTTTTTATCCTCAAAGGCATATTGCGCATCGGCTTTGATCGGCCCATCGTCCATCGTCGTACCACGAAAAGCGAGAATATAACCATGGTGAACCTTCGAATAATACAAGCGCGCGAAAAAGCCAGGGGGGAATAAATGATGGTCGAGTTCGATGGGGGTGATGCCATAGGCGTGTAAGTTTTCACGTGATCTCATGGATTCGCTTTGGCTAAGGTAGACATCATTTGAAGCTAAGGCATATTCAAAAACACTAAACATCGACATTGTTTCATCTCCAAAATTTGCTGTTTAAAATAACGGATAAATACTTTCCGTTTCCACCTTCGATAAAAGGCGTGGGTTTTTTCATTGACCAGACTCTTTGGATGATGCTAATGGGTAGCGATTTTTTGTAGATTTTTGTTTTAAATCTATATACTAGACTTACTCCATTTGAGTTTTTGAAGGATGTGTCACAGGGTATTTTTATATGAAAGCTATTCATTATCGGGTCACTTTCGAAAACATCGCCAGGGATATTGTAGCTTAATGATTTGCTTGGGCTGCTTGATTCTATACGAAGCTTAGCCCGGTTTGGGATACCAATAAAATAAGTGTTTAACATCTGAAAGCCCAAATAACACTGTGATGTTTCTGGATAAACTAGCTTAGATATGGAAAAAAGTTTATCGGGTAGTTTTTCGGTTACCGCATATTTTATTGCGTATTTTTTTGCAAGCGTTTGGTTGAATATAATGTAGAAGTCGGTTTTTCTGGGTGTAAGGTTGTTTCCGGCTTGTGCTATATTAAGAGTAATTGTGAGTATGAAAAAATAAATTAAAGCCTTGATCACGGAAACCACCTTTCTATTTAAAAATCACCATTTAATAAATCAGAAAAATATTGTGCGTTTCCACCTTGTGGCACTGGCGAATCACTTTTTTTTGACCAAATCCGCCGTATAACACTTATTGGAATTTCAGTGATGTGCTCTTTTGAGTGCGCTTTGTAAAATAGGGAAACTTTTTCGTTTTTTTTGAAAGTGGTTTCGCAGGGTATTATGAAATTTAAGTAGTTGAGCCTGGCGTCGCGGCTTTTGTAGGCACTGTAACGTGGAAGATAGCTTTTTGTGGCGCCATTAGACCCCTTAATATTTAATGCTATTTTGTGAAACCCTGGCTTAAAATAATCATGCAAAACGAATAGACCTAAGCAGCATTCATGGTCACTGGGGAATGTCATTTTGTAAAGCCCAAAAAATTTTTTTGGAAGAGCGTCGCTTGTTATCACTCCACGTAAATGATATTTATCGACCAGACTTTTGTTGTA
This sequence comes from Gammaproteobacteria bacterium CG11_big_fil_rev_8_21_14_0_20_46_22, assembly GCA_002796245.1. Classification (NCBI taxonomy): domain Bacteria; kingdom Pseudomonadati; phylum Pseudomonadota; class Gammaproteobacteria; species Gammaproteobacteria bacterium CG11_big_fil_rev_8_21_14_0_20_46_22. Next base: position 169,195 of record PCWT01000048.1, read on the forward strand.
AACAATATAGAAGTTGCTTTTTTCTATTTTGAATGTGTTAGGGTTGTTTGCCAAAGCAGTTTGGATGATAAGAGTCAGAGTAATAAAATAATATCGTTTCATTATATGGGCCTATTTTAAGCCATTTAAGTTTTTGGTATTACTCAGCTTATGTCAATTTAATACATGAACAGAATTTTGTGGGATTTTTTCCTTCAATAAATTTAGGCTGAAATGATGATCATCGATGCTTAATACACCGCATCACGATAAAGAAGCGGCCTAACAAGCGGATAAATAGTCGCTAACAACATGGTGATGGCGATGATTAATAAGAGGTTCGCTGCTGAGCCGCTGCCAAGTAATATAGCCGGCAGGCCAAGCATGAATCCACCAAGTTGCTTAATGGCGCCATTGCTCCCCATGAAGATCACAGAGTTATAAGCACTGTTTCGCCCAATTAACTCAGGCTTCATGTTTTTAGTTAGCCAAGAAAAACCAATCGATTGAACGCTGCTAAAAAAGCCTAGCACAAAGAGTAATAGCATAACGGGAATGACAGAGGCGCTGGACTGCATGGCAAATAAAAGCAGTGTGATGATAAAGCTGATGCCAGCGCCCGTGGCAATCATCCAAGGGCGATTACCCAAAGCATCGGCGAGCTTGCCCCACACCGGCAGTCCGAGCATTAAGCCTGCGAACAAGCTCATCACCACCCAGCTACTCACAGCGGGTGAAAAATGGAAAAAGCCCATAAATAAAACCACGCCCCAAAGTGTGCCGATCACACTGACCGGTGTGTCTAGCATGAAGACCATAATGACGTCGGTGAGGTTTCGCAGGTTAAACACGATCTCGCGAAATACTGTCAAGAAAGGCTGGCGAGGCAGGCTATCTTTATCGGTGTGTACGGCTTCTTTGGGTTTTAGATACAAGAAGTTGAAGATAACGACAAGAACACCCACTAAGAAAACGACTTTCATGGCCATGTCTGGGCCGAAATGATTTACGATGACTAATAAAGGGTATTGGCAGATGAGGCCACCAAACATGCCCGCTGCCAAAAATAAACCAATGTAATAGCTAAAACGCTTTGGAAAAAGCAAAGCGATTAAGCGAATACCACCAAGAAAGGCAAAAGTTCCACCAAAAAACCCACTAATAAAACGCGCGATAAATTGTAAGAAGAAATTATCGGTTGAAAATAGTAAAAACGTGCCAACAAGTGAACCAATGATGGCAAAAATCAGCGTTTTTCGCAGCGGCAAGCGATCCAGCGCCCAGCCCACGGGAAATAAACCGACCATGTCACCATAGTAGTAGGCGGCAGAGATTGCAGCAATTTGCGCATGGTGATAGGCGCCGCTGCTAATGAGGCTTGGCGCCAAGACATTGAAATACGCCATTTGAGCAGATTCAAAAAAATAAAACAGCGTGATTGCAGCAAACGTTAACATCGCGTGGCTTCCTAAGTGTTGATTGTTTAGTTTTACCATAATAGCTGTGCCTAAGTTAAGAAAAGAAAGTGATAGCAATTTTTGGCATAAATATTTTGGGGATGATTTTTGCCAATTTTTATTATTGGTTTATTGCGCTTGTGCCCAACTATTTCTTAGAGATTTTTATACAACCTCTAATATATGCTCCGTTGTCGGCAAATGCGCCATTGTTATTTTTTTGGGGTGTATAAAGAAAATCTGGGTCAGATAGTGGTATTTCTTTGGTGGGCCTTATTTCTTGGCCATAAGCATACATTTCACCGTGAAAATAATTGAATTTTATTCGTCCAATGAGGTCGTTAAACTTTGTGTTATCAATTTTTAAGTTGCCATAATCTTGCTCAAAAACGAACTGTTTGGTGTTAATCAGTTCACGCATGTCTTCTATGTTGCTGCTCATGTTTCTAAAATTGGGTGTTGAAGAGAGTAGCATAGGGGTTTGCATGGAGTAGTAAACTGGTTTGCCTTCTGAGCTCGAAAAGCTATAAGGCCTCATTATGGTCGGTATTTGATTTTCCAGCCCATAGATATCGGTGTATATTTCTTGAATTTTATTCAGTGGGCCAGCAAAATCATCCCCATTTGCAGGGCGACTTCCGGAAATTCCTCCTAAAGCAATAAAAATTAAATGTTTTAGTGTGTCCACAACATAAGGATCTGGTTTTAGGCCTTTGCGTGTTAAAACACCGGAGGCTTGCTGCCAGACAACATCTAGCATGACTTTTCTTCGGCCAAGCTCTGAGTGTTCCCAGGCTTTTTTTCGTATGTAGCATTTTAATTTTAGCCAGTGTGGGTAATTTTTTTTTAAGTGCTCATCCCACTTTTTTGTTAGAAATAATAGTTCGCATTCCCAGGTTTCTCCGAAGTTTTCGCTGGCGTAGATTTCTTTAAATATTTGCCAATGATCAACTAAGCGCTTCGGGGCGGGTGAGGCAACTCCGAATTCTCGGCGAAGTTTTTTGTGAGAGGTGGCTTTTGAAATTCTTGGCACCATGAATAGAGATCGGGCACCTGAAGAGACAGTGTAAGCAGCGGTTGAGCCAAAGTGTTCAACTGGCCCCATTTCAATTCCTGTGTTTGGACCAGACAAGGCCACAGAGAAGACTTTTTCGTCAATTTCTCTGTAAACCTCGAGACTATTTTTGATAATTATGCCCATGGGTATCGAGCAGTATTTTAGCTTGGCTTGCCATTTCCTATCTATGCGGATATCGTTAATGGGGGCTGTTGTTTTATTGTCAATTGGCAAGTGCAGAACGTCGTCTTGAACAATAATGGACCCGAAGGGATATCGCACCTTGATTAGGGTAAGCTCTTTGTCGGGATTGATTTCATCGATAATGCTCAGTAATTCTTTGCATCCTTTTTTTGCAAGCTCACGGGCTTGTTCCCAACCCATCTCTTCTATTAACGGTTCGTGGATCATCAGCGCGCCTCCCTGTTTCCGTTAGCGTATTCTAGGTTTGTTTTTTTGCTATAGATAGCTTTGCTTTTTAGCAATAAAGATAAGCTATAACAATTATCTTTAAAAATAAAAGCTTTTTTTGATTGTTTAATAACTTAAGCGGTTTCTGCTTATAATCCAAACGGTTTTAAAGAAACGAAGCATGGTATTCAATAAAAAAATAACTTAGGCGGCGTACTGAGTAAATTATTACAATAAATGGCGCGCCGCAGGGAGCTTTTAAAAAAGCCGTTGGCTAATTTGGAAGTTGGGTGGTAAGGCTCTTATTCAGCTGGATATTCTAGTTTCAGCTTTTAAAGGGAAGTTTTATTAAATTAGAAAGGGAGAGACGCAATGTTGGTATTAAGTCGAAAATCAAACCAAAAAATCAAGATCGGAGACGAGATCGAGATCCAAGTGCTGTCGTGCAGTGACGACAGGGTGCGTTTAGGGATCAAGGCGCCCAAGAGCTTGAGCGTGCACCGAGAAGAAGTCTACGAGCGTATTGCCAACGCCTTGGCGAGCAACGCCGGCGACGACGCTTAAGTCGGAGGCGATCATGACACACCCATTAAAACCCACGCTGCCTTGGGCGGCGGTGCGCGATCGCGTCTGCGCGGTCAATGCGCCACTGGCCGAGGCGTTGGATGCGCTCGATCCGCCCAAGCGTCTACATTTTAGCGTAGAGGACTTCGTTTATGGCCAAACGCTCAAGCCGGGCGCGTTGGGCTTGGTGCTTGACGGCGCCATCGAGCGGGTGCTTAAAAGCCCGGTGGCCTGGGTCTCAAAGCAGCTGATTCGCGCCGGCGGGCTCATCGGTCACACGGTTGAGGAGACACTGAGCTGCGCGCATACGCGCCACTACGCCGGGGCGCGCAGTGTCTTGATGTTGCCGACCATTGGCAACTTCGCCTGCCACCAAGGCTTACAACAGGCGTATCGTGTAACTCGCCCCGCGCCTAAAGGCTTGCGCGAACAGGCAGCCATCTTTGCCGAACTGGCAGCTAAAAGCCAGACGCCCTGGCGCACTACGGTGTTGCGCTTTTCACCGAGTTGGCAAAAAGCGCTTGGCGCTCAAGACCCCGCTTGGCTCGCGCTTCAACACCTGATCATTGCCCCGAAACAAGCCGCCTTCACCCAATGGCAACACCAACAACTCTGGCACTACCTTCTCTCGGTGATTCAAGCTGAGCGACACTTAAAACCCAACCCCTACTTGATCGACACGCTCCATCACCTCTTAAGCCTCATGGCGGCTTACACACCCGGCTTGGCTCCGGCGAGCGATGAAAGCGCGTTGCCACTTCATACCCTGCAACAGGCTTACATGGAAAGCTACCGCTTGGAAGACTACGCGCCGGTGATCATGCAGCCCGCGTACTTGAGCGATACACCGATCTATTACTCTTTGCAATTTCCCCTGCTTGAGCGCTTTTCACCCAAAGCCAGCGGCAAGGCGAGCCTGTTGAGTCAGCTGCGCGAGCTCAGTTATTTGCTTAAAATCATTTGGCCACGTTTGCTGTCACAGGAATGGGCCACCCCGTCGGCGTTAAACGACCTCTTTGGCCACGTAAAAACCCAGCTCTTTCACATCCGAGGCGATGAAGGGGCTTTGATCGCGCCCACCGCCCAGCTGGCCGATCTTGATCTGCGCTTTACACAAAGCCTGAAGGATCAAACCCGCGCCTTTCCGATCTCCAGTAGCTTTTTAAAGGCCTGTGTGCAGATAGAAAAAACATCAAGGTAGTGTATTGTCATTCCTGCGTAGCAAGCGGTGTCCCGTGTTGCTAGCGCAACACGGAGCGCACGCCAATCATGTGCAACAACACATACAGGGGCTACAACATGACCGACACGGAAATAAAACACACCATTAGACGCTCAAGTGCTATCATCGCTACTTGTCTTGATACTATTCTTTATTAGCCGCCACACCCAAAAATAGGCGAGCTTTGTGATTGCATGATAGCCCTATTAGAGGTGGTGATGCGGGATTTGGATGAGGTAAGCGGCAGTGTGAGTAAATTTTGAGAAAACTGAGAGTAAGTCATGAGTAGAAAGAAATTAACACAGGGTAACAATAACACACCATTTTTATTATATGGCGATGAAAATGACCAGGTTTATATTAAAGTACTTTTTCAGGGTGAGACTCTTTGGTTGGCTCAAGCGGAAATAGCTGAACTCTTTGAAACTACAAAGCAAAATATTAGCTTACATCTGAAGAATATCTTTGCAGAGGGCGAGCTGGATGAGTCCGCAACTGTCAAGGATTTCTTGACAGTTCAAAATGAGAGCGATCGCCAGGTTAAACGAAAATTAAAGTTTTATAAC